>JANWXR010000074.1 GCA_025057205.1 Anaerolineales bacterium
GGCTGTGACGATAGCGACTTCGGGCGTGAAGTACGTCAACATGGTTGGGATTGTGTCGAACCGATAGGTACCGTCGGCGTCGGTGGAAATCACGATATCGCCGCGGGCAGCGGCGAAGCCGGTGCGCATGGCCGCGCCCAGGCCCCGGTTGGTGGCGTGCTGCTCGAAGCGCACGGTCACGCCTGCCGGCGCCCGCTCACCGCCGAACGCTTCGATGAGCGCCGCCAATGTCCCATCGGTGCTGCCGTCGTCCACAAAAATGACCTCGACTCCGTGCTGGCGCGCCAGCTCGATGGCCACCGGCATTAACTCGGAGACCAGTTTGGGTACGTTATCCACTTCGTTGCAGCAAGGAACGACAATAGACAGGTTCATCCTTTTTTCTTCTCCATCTCTATCAGGTCCAATGAGAGCCGGCTTAGAGCACCGGCGCTGCCGTAACCCCCGGCATCCTGAGGGGGGTGGGGAGTGGGCTTGCCAGTGACCGGATGGCCTGTTCCCGGATCAGAGTGACGAGTTCGAGGGCCTGCATGCCGTCGCGTGCGGAAACCAGCGAGGGCTTCCCGTCGAGGATGCAGTCCACAAAGTGCTGAAGCTCCAGGAACAATGACTCGAACATCGGGATCTGAATGCGCTCGACGATGCTTTCTTGGCGATACTTCACGCCGCGTCCGTTGTGGCTGAGGTATTCTCCAATGGTCTGGCGGTGGGCAAGCAGGCTCTTGTTCAGCAAATCGCACTCGATGTAGGCTTCGCGCGCGGTGACTTCGATGGAGCGCACCTTGTGCTCGGTGACGCGCGAGGCGGTGAGCGTCACCAGCTGTCCGCGCGGGAACACCAGCTGAGCGACAGCGTGGTCAACCGTCTCGGTGAACACACTTAGGCCATACGTCACGATCTCGGCGGGCCATTCACCAAGCAAGTCCAGCACCAGGTTGGCGTCGTGAATCATCAGGTCGAGCACGACATCCACATCTGTGTTGCTGCCGGCGGAGGCGCTCAGGCGGCGAAAGTTTAGCGCCAGCGGCGTCATGGTCTCTAGCACGTTCTTCAACTCCATGTAGGCGGTGTTGAAGCGCTCAATGTGGCCGACCTGTACCACCAACCCGCTAGCCTCCGCCGCTTCGGTCAGCGCGCGGGCCTGCTCCAGGGTTTCGGCAATCGGCTTCTCGATGAGCACGTGTTTGCCGCGTTCCAGGCAGCGCTGTGTCAGTTCAAAGTGATAGGGCGTGGGTGTAGCGATGGTGACGGCGTCCACGGCCGCGAGCAGAGCGTCCACGTCAGTATACGCTGTCGTATCGTATTGTTGCGCGACGTGGCGTCCTTGCGCCTCATCGGTGTCATACACCCCCGCCAGATGCACCCGGCGCAGGTTGGCGCAGACGCGGCAATGCCGTTGCCCCATACGCCCAACACCCAGCACGCCAATCTTCACAGTTCTCACGTCATATTCCCTCGGCAGTCTAGAGGAAACTGCCGATCCCAGTTTGCCATTCCACTATAATTCCCGTCCAACTGGAAGCCAACCCTACCTATGGACTATCAGAAATTCTTGACCGCGAGGGGACTAAAGACTTACCATGCCGGCATCCGAGTGATGGTGCTGCTGCCTGGCTTTGTGTTGTTGGCAGCCGGCCTGACCCTGCCCCAACACAGCAACGCTCATCCGGGCGGAGCTTCACTGCGCTTTTACGGCAACGGAGTCAATGACATAGACCGGGTGAAGATCCCACTAGGTAATCCTTCCCGGCCGGTCAACGTCGGCGGAGATTTCACGCTTGAGTTCTGGCTGAAGGCGGACGCAAACAATCAGGGACAGGCCACTTGTGGGGCGAATGATGGCTGGATCACGGGCAACATCCTCATTGACCGTGACATCTTCGGTGCGCTGGAGAACGGCGATTATGGCCTCAGCCTGCATCGTTCCGGCAACACGCGTCGCATCGCCTTCGGCGTGAGCAACGGCAATGGCGGCAATACGCTTTGCGGGAACATCAACGTGGCGGATGGCGCCTGGCATCACGTGGCGGTGACGCGCAATGCCAGCACCGGCCAGTTGCGCATCTTCGTGGACGGCGTGCTAGATGCGCAGGGCAGCGGCCCCACGGGCGACATCAGCTATCAGGTCGGACGTGCTACCATGTACCCTAACAGCGATCCATTCCTCGTTTTGGGCGCAGAGAAACACGACGCTGGAAGCCAGTATCCCTCCTTCAGCGGCTGGCTCGACGACGTGCGGCTCTCCAACATCATCCGCTACACGGGCGATTTCACGCGCCCCGCGGCGCCCCTGACCGCAGACGCAAACACCGTAGCGCTGTACTCGCTGGATGGTGGCCCTGGAAACTGCACCAGCGGCAGTCTCATCACAGACAGCTCCGGCGCGAGCGGCGGGCCGAGCCATGGCGAGTGCCGGTTTGGTGGCTCACCTGCCGGCCCGGTGTGGAGCAGTGACACGCCCTTCAGCGGAACGCCGACGCCAACCCAGACCCTACCGCCAACTCCAACCCCGTCCAGAACCCTTACCCAGACTCCGACCCCTGATGCTACGCCCTCCATCTGCGCTCCCGATTGCCGCTTTCTCTTCCTTCCCTTAGTGCGACGTTAGAACCAGAACCGTTTCGCGGGTTACAATCACCGCAATGGCGAACGACCTAGCAGACAGGGATTCGACAAACGAGCTGGATGAGGCGCGACCGGGCAGCGCGAGCCTGAGCGGTGGGCGCGATGTTTCCGTCGGCGGCGATGTGGTCGGTCGGGATAAGGTCACGCAGACCTCCACCAGCACGACCTACATCAGCGAGGGTGGGCCGGCGGCGCGCTACGCCATCATCGGCATCGTGATCGTGGCGCTGGCGGCGATCGGGCTGTTCGCCTTCCTGGCCTGGCGGAATGCGCCCCCGCCCTCTGTAACGGCCACGCCTGCTCTCACAGCCACACATACGCCTGTGACGTCCACGCCCGACCTGACCGCGACTGCGCTGGCGGCGCCGGCGACCGCCGCGGTGCTGGCGACTGCCACACCGACCCCAACCGCCACGGCAACCGCCGCAGCAGCCACCACCCTACCTGCCACGCCTACCGAAGCGCTGGTCACTTTCACCCCAACATCTGGCATTACGCCGACGGCAACCGCTACCGCCGAGCCAACGGCCACACCGACCAGCACAGAAACGACGTCCCCGCCTTCAAACCTGCCGTTGTACGACGACTTCAACGATGACTGCCTGGACGCGAACCGCTGGACCGTGCAAACCAACCCTGGTGACTTCGCGACGCCTGCACCCGCCTCGGCCTCGACGGATAACGGCTGTCTGCAAACGGACGACCAGTTTTTTGTGGAAGAGAATGACGGCGTGCTTTCCGTGGCGACCTCTCTTGAGGGCGAGCAGTCGTTCGGCCTGGCGGCCTCGCCTCCCATCTGCTTCAGCGAGGCGGAGGTGACGCTGGTGCTGAACGAGGTTAATGTGTTCGAGGGCCGGCGCTCGGCCTACCTCAGCGTGGGCGTGGATATCGCACAGCGCACGCGCCAGGCGCGGGTGGAGGTGCGCTTGCTCGGCAGCAACCAGAGCGGCCCGCGCCGCTATCACCTGTTCGTGCGCCTGATCACCGCCGCCGGGCCAAGCGATTACGGCCTGCGTGATTACATTCCAGGCCGCCCGGTGACGGTGGCTTTCCGCGTCATCAACGAGCATTTGGTGATCTCGGCCAATGGCCAGCCGTTCATTGTATTGAACGAGGACGGTCAGCCTGTGCCGGTCGCTTTCACCATTCGTGGCAACCCCTGTGCACTTACCCTCGGTTACCGCGCCGAAGACCAGATTGCGCTCACCGGCACCTTCGACGACGTCCGCCTCCAGCCCGTCCCCGGCCCGTAAAGGCGCGCCTTGAACTTAACGCAAAGGCGCAGAGAGACGCAGGGAGGCTTTGCATCTCTCCGCTACGACTACTTCAAGGCGTTGCGGAAAAACTCGACGAGGCGCTGCTCGTACTCGTCCGGCAGCATGATGGCGCCCTCGACATGGCCCACGCCCGCAGGCAGCCAGACCGTGAGGTCGGCACCGGTCTCCTCTGCCAACGCCATCAGGTCGCGCGTGTGATGCAGGTCAATGCGCGTGTCTGCGTCTCCGTGAACGATGAAGAGCGGGCGGCCCGCCGCGCGGCGCACGGCATCCGCCGGGCTGTGAGCAATCAGGTCGTCGCCGGCCACCAGGCGCGCCATCAGCAGGCCGCCCGGTATCAGAAAGGTCGGGTAGTTGTTGCGGGCCAGTTCTTCGGCAATGACGGTCGGCAGATCGGCGTAGGGCGAGTCCACGAAGGCGGCGGCGATGCGCGGCTCCTCGGCAAAGGCGATGAGGGTGGTGGCCGCGCCCAGCGACGTTCCATATAGGCCGATGCGCTCCGGCGCAATCCCTTTTCTCTCCCGGAGCCAGTCCCATGCGCCGAGCAAATCCAGGTATTCCTCGTTGCCGATGGCAGTGCGGCCGTCCTCAATTGTAGAGAAGCCCTGATCGCGTAAATCAAAGAGCAGGACGTTGAAGCCGTTGCGGTGCAACATGCCCGCTGCCAGCAGCATGTTGTGCTCATGCTTGCATGCGCCCAGGCCGTGCGTCAGGATGACGGCAGGCGCCGCCGGGTCGGCCTCCACATACCAGCCGACCAGGTTGATGCCCGCCTGCCGGCTCGGAAAGCTCACCGCCTCGTAGCTCGGCATGGCATAGGGCGTGGTGTCGAACGACTCATAACCGCTCTGGCGAATGCGGAAGCTGGCCGGCGTGTTGCCGGCATGTGTTGGGCAGCCAGCCTGCACTTGTGAGAGTGCGTTGTAGATGATGTAGCCAATCCCCAAGTAGGTGATGGGACCGCCAAAGAGCAGCGCGGCCAGAGAGAGGCGGAGGGTTTTCTTCATGGCTGTTCGTGTAAGCCACGAATGGACACGAATTCTCACGAATGCTTCGTGCTCATTCGTGTTCATTCGTTCCCATTCGTGCCCATTCGTGTTTCCCCGTGCTCATCCTTGTTCCTCCGTGTCCCTTCATTACCCATTCATGCTCATTCGTCCTCGTTCGTGCTCATTCGTGTTCCCCATAATCACTTGCGGACTTCTAAGCGGCCTTCAGCCGGTTCGCTTTTGCCCCGCAGGTAGGCGCGCGTGCCGGGCAGCGCCAGCAGCGCCAGGCAGAAGATGGCCAGCGACGTGCCGAGCGCGACATAGCCCAGCGCCAGAATCGAAACTAACAGGCCAACATTCCAGCCCCAGTCTCGGCGCAGGTAAAGGCCAAAGCTTGCGCCGATCAGGCTGAGGCCGGCGACGACGAACGGGAAGCCCACATCCAGCGGGCTGAGGCCCCACGCTTCGGCCACCGTCGTCCACCACATTAGGCTGCTGGGTGACCAGTAAGCGTTCCACAGACGCTGGTGCAGACCGTCAAACGTCAACAGTCCACCGAGCAGCCAGCTGGCGACGAAGAAAAGTCGGATGCTGAGCGGAGTGCGTGCTGCGTGCTGAGGCATAACGTGGCATTATACGCGCAGGAGTCGAAAATACAGCCACCACTGCACGCCGAAGAATGCCGCTGCGACCAGGCCTGCCAGCCAGAGCGGTTGTGCCAGAAAGTACACACCGCTGCCCACGGCCAGGCTGTCCATCAGCGCCACCAGCACCATCAGATCGAATGTGATCGTGCCGGGCTTGCCGGGCGCAGGAATGGTCGTGGTGCGCCAGCGCAAGGCTGGGGCCATCTCCGGATAATGCGCGATGTAGAAGTCCTTGATTTGATTCATCGCTCGGACGCTTTCATACCAGGCCTGGCGCAGCCGGATGAGCTTGAGGACGTTGAACAGGCCGAGCACGCCGAGGACGAAGAAGACGATGGCGATCAATTCGACGGGGATAGCCCCGACACCCAACGCGATTGAGCCGACGCCGCCGACCAGGATGACATACAGGTTCACTACCTGTGTGCGGTCGTTGTTGGCTTGCAGCGCCGTCTCGCGCGCATACTCAAACTCCTGTTGAAGAATTTCGTCCGGGTCGAGCAGCTCTTTGATTTCGGGGGAGGGCTGGAAGTTCATGGCAGAATTGGACACGAGTCCACACGGGTGAACATGGAGCAAAGAATGCGCAGACTCGCCGAGCAGGCTTGGGTTTCCGTTCTTCTGCTGAGCAGTACGCTCATCCTGACGGCGACCAGCATTTTCCTGTTCGAACGCAGACGCCGATATTATCTCGAACTCAATAAGAGCCGATTGAACCCGTTTGGGCTAAAGGCCCTCAGCGATGAACTGCCCGAACGCGAGGAACAAATTATCGCGGAGTGTCGGGCCAACCTGAACAGCATCATGACGCGCTCAACGGCGCTCGGCGCTCGCGTTATCCTGACCACGATTTTCTCCGTGGGTGACGTTCCGCCGGTATGGCAGCCGTTCCGGTCGTCGGAGGTAGCCGCAGCCGTTACGGTGGTCAATGACTTTCTCCGTACACATGAGTCTGAGAATGTCCGGGTGTTCGACACCTACGCGCTGCCGGCGCGCAACGGCCGGCTTGGGCCAGAATTCGCTCACGATGAACTCCATCTCAATGCCGAGGCACACACGGCGCTGAATGCTGCGCCGGCGCCGTTGCTCGAAGTGGAGTTGAAATGCTGACGCCGTCAGCCGCCGCCGATCACGTCGGCGAGGGCCTTGGTGAGAGCGAGCTTTTGCGTCGGCGTGAGGGCGGCCATCTCAGCGATGGTCGGGCCGGTGTAGCGCGCCGTCGGGTTGGCGGTAACCAGCGGCATCAGTCCAGCGCGGCTGAGCATCGCGCCGCTTTCATTGCCGAAGACCTTGTGAAAGGCCTGGATAATCTGGATGTTGGTCGCCAGCGTCGCGTCCACCGGCGGCAGGACAACCACTTCTTCCGGGTTCGCACCCGACCAGTCGAGCAGGTCTTCGAATGAGCTCTGGAAGGCATTGAGGTCCACGTTCGCTGGGCGGCCATTGGTAGCGACTCCATCCACACGGCCACGCTCCGAGTATTGCCAGAAGGTCCAGCTCGTCCAGCTCTTGGGTATGGCCGGTTTGTATTTGCCGTCCTCGATATCGCTCAGCGGTGGGAAACCTTCTTTCAGCGGATAGTGCGCCACCCAGAGCGGGTAGTTCGGCGCCCAGGTCGGGTACTTGCCGTCGATGAGCATGGTGCTGTTCCAATACCAGGCGGCGGTGTAAATGATAGGGCGGCGCTGCAGGGCGTCCTCAACGTTTTTCAACCAAGTTTCGGCATAAGCTGCATACTGTGCGGGGTTCGTCGTCTTGGCCTCGATGTCCAGCACCGGCGGCAGTTCACCGGGGTCGTTGTCCAGAATCTTAAGAAAAGCGGCTGCCTGCTTCGCGCCGTCCAGGTCGGGCGCGAGATAGTGATATGCGCCGCGCAGCACCTTGGCTGCCTTCGCGCCCGCCCAGTGCTTGCTGAAGAACGGGTCGCCGAAGTTGGCTTGGCTGGCCTTAATGAAGGCGAAGGAGATGCCAGAGTCCGCGACGCGCTGCCAGTCAATAGTCGGTTGATAACGGGAAACGTCAATGCCTTGGGCGAGGGTCATGGCTGATCTCCAATCTCCAGAGAAAGGCGAAAAATAGGGCGAGGGTCGAGCGTGACGCTAAGATTACACGAAAACGGTCAGGGCGCAACAGGGAGAGAGAAAATGCTTTGGATCAACTCGGCCAGTCCGGTCGGTTCACCACCCGGCTCCAGCCAGGCGAGGAATTCCACGTTGCCCTTCGGCCCGGTGAGCGGCGAACGCAGCAACCCGCGCACGGCATAGCCCTGACCGATGGCGTAACTTAGCACATCCTCCAGCACACGCCGGTGCAGGGCCGGGTCTTTGATAACACCGCCGCCCCGGCTCACCTCTCTGCGCCCGGCCTCGAACTGCGGCTTGATGAGGGCGATGAGAGTGGAGGATGGAGATTGGAGAGTCGATGACGGAAACCAGACTTTCACAATAGGCAGCAGCAGCTTGAGAGAGATGAAGGAAACATCAATGGAGACGAACGAGACCGGCTCCGGCAGTCGGGCGAGGTGGCGCGCGTTGGTGCCCTCCATGACGACCACGCGCGGGTCGGCGCGCAGGCGGGCGTCTAGCACGCCGCGGCCCACGTCAACGGCGTACACACGCGCCGCGCCGCGCTGCAACAGGCAGTCGGTGAAGCCGCCGGTGGACGCGCCCACGTCCGCGCAGACGCGCCCGGCCACGTCCACGTTGAAGTGTGTCAGCGCTGCCTCCAGTTTCTCGCCGCCCCGGCTGACGAAGCGCGGCTTGGCCTTGAGCGTGATGACGGCCTCATCGGGCACGATGGCAGAGGGCCGGTCTACCGGCTGGCCGTTCACCAGCACCTCGCCGGCCATAATCAGGCGACGTGCCTGCTCGCGGCTGGGTGTTAGGCCGAGTTCGGTCAGGCGCTGGTCGAGGCGGGTTTTGGGCATGGGTGATGGTAAAGTAGAGAGTAGGTAGAAAGTAGAGAGTAGGTAGAAAGTAGTGTGACCGCCTGATATTGTACTGCGCCGCCGGCCATAATTTTCCACTTTCTACTTCCCCTCCCGGCTATAATCGCCTCATGTGGTCTGCCCTGCTCAAAACTATGCGTCCGCGCCAGTGGACGAAGAACGTGTTCGTGTTCGCGGCGTTGGTCTTTGATCACAAGTTATTCGTGCTCAACTATGTGCTGGTAACGGTAGCCGGCTTCGCGCTGCTGTGCCTGCTCTCCAGCGCCGTCTATATCATCAACGACCTGGCCGATATCGAGAAGGACCGCCGGCATCCCAAGAAGCGCCATCGCCCCCTGCC
>JANWXR010000075.1 GCA_025057205.1 Anaerolineales bacterium
CGGTCGAGGTCGGCGTCCTCGAATACGATGGTCGGGGACTTGCCGCCCAGCTCCATCGAGAAGCGTTTGAGCGTAGCTGCGCCGTTGCGCATGATGGCCTGCCCGGTGGTCGTCTCGCCGGTAAAGGAGATGACGTTGACGCCGGGGTGCGCCACCAGGGGCGCGCCGGCGGTCTCGCCGAAGCCGTGCACGACGTTGAATACACCCGGCGGCAGGTCAGCCTCCTGGATGATCTCGGCCAGCTTGTTGGCGGAGAGCGGTGCCCACTCGGCAGGCTTGAGGATGCAGGTGTTGCCGAAGGCCAGGCACGGGGCGACCTTCCACGTCTCCAGCATGAAGGGCACGTTCCACGGTGTGATCAGCCCCGCCACGCCTACCGGGCGGCGCACGCTGTAGTTGATGAACGACCCTTCCACCGGGTAGCTCTCGCCGATGGTACGGTAGGTCATGTCGGCAAAGTAGTTGAAGTTGTAGGCTGCGCGCGGGATCGCCCCGCCTTTGATCTGGCTGACCGGCACGCCGCAATCGGCGATTTCGACTTCGGCGATTTCGTCAGCGTGCTTCTCGATCAGGTCGGCGATCTGGCGCAGCTTCTTGCTGCGGGCCTCCGGCTTCATCTTCGGCCAAGGGCCGGACTCGAAGGCCGCGCGGGCCGCCTTCACCGCCCGGTCTACGTCGGCGGGCATGCCGCTGGCCACCGTCTCCAACGGCCGGTTGGTAGCGGGGTTGAGCGTCTCGAACGTTTCCTCGCCGAGGGAGGGGACGAAGTGGTTGTTGATGAAATGATAAATCATTGCTCCTGCCCTGAAGGAGATTGGAGATTGGTGATTGGAGATTGAAGCCACGCGAGGTCGGTATCGTCGAAGATTGGCTGGGTTTCTTCGACCAAGTAGGTCTCGTGAGTTTCTCGAATAGCTTTGGTCTGTGCGGTGTACGTGGAGCGTTGTGTCTTGAGGCTTGAGGCAAAAGCATTGATTTGACGCGCAATACTGACCAATGTCTTGGCATATCGCTGTATCGGCTCTGGCTCAATGAGCCTGCGCTGTTTACAGCGGTTGAGCCAGTATTTTGTCTCGAACAGGCTGCCGCGGGCATAGTACAGGTGGTTGACTTTGTCGCCATAGTGAAACCGCCCGAATGCCTCGGCAATATTGGCGCCGATCGAGTCGCTGGCGTGAACCAGCTGTCCACCCACCGTGTCACGGGCAAATGCGTTCCAACCGGTGACCATTCCCCAAATCTCATCGGCGAGTCTTTCAGCAGCCTGCAAGACCCGCAAATCCTCAAGCGTTGTTGCCATCTCAACCTCCGCTCTGTAATCTCCAATCTCCAATCTTCAATCCTCGGATTCGCCAACTACCTCATTCTCCAACGCCCCAATCCCCTCAATCTCCAACCGCAGTTTATCACCTGGGTGAATGGGCGAGATGCCTTTCGGCGTGCCCGTCCAAATCATATCGTTCGGTTCAAGGGTCATGAACTCGGTGATGTATTCGATGAGCTGCGGCACGCTGTAGATGAAATCGCGGGTGTTGCCCTCTTGGCGCAGCTCTCCGTTGACGTAGGTGCGCAGGGTCAGGTTGCCGGGGTTGGGGATCTCATCGGCGGTGACCAGCCAGGGGCCGAGCGGGCCGAAGGTGTCCCAGCCCTTGGCCTTCACCGGCGGGCGATAGTAGTTCATCACGAAGTCGCGGATGGTCACGTCGTTGCCGATGGTGTAGCCGCGCACCACCTCCAACGCCCGCTCGGCCTGCACACGTCGGCAGCGCCGGCCAATGACGACGACCAGTTCGTTCTCGTAATGCATGTACTCGACGTTCGGCGGTGCAATGATTTTGCCCTTGTGCCCGAGGAAGGTATTGGGCATTTTGTTGAACAGCACCGGCACCGGTGGCAGGTCGAGCTTCAGCTCGGCGGCGTGGTCACGGAAGTTGAGCGCCAGGCCGATGGCCTTGCCCGCGACGACCGGCGGCAGCCAGATAACGGCGTCCGGCTCATAGATATGGCCTTCCACGGTCTCTAGCCGGCCATCGGCGCGGACGGTTCCTTTGAGCACACGGCCCTCAGCGGCGAAGCGGGCGAGTTTCATGGATGACTGATGATTGAAGACTGAAGACTGAAGACTGAAGACTGAAGACTGGTGACTGGTGACTGATGACTGATGACTGATGACTGAGAGAATAAGTCTTCAGTCTTTAGTCATACATCTTACACTCGATCAAAAACTGCCGTATCGGCCCTGCCACCGGCGGATCGTCGTGGATGAGCATGGTGTAATGGTTGACGTCGGGCACGTCCGCACGACGGCAGTTCGGGATGCTACAGACGATGGTCGTGGCTTCGCTTTCGCTATAGACGTGGCCTTTGTCGCCGAGCAGGCCCTGCGTCGGGCGCAGGAATAGGGCCGGGCAGCGCAACTTCGGTAGGTGAAGGTAGACACAGTACAGGAAATGCATATCCATGTCATGGGCGATGGCGGTGGCAGACGACTTCGACCATATTTGCCCATCGGAGCGAATCTCCACGTCTTCGGTGAAGTAAGCCTCGAGCGCGGCGCTCCACGGCTGAAAGTACGGCGCAGCCCGTTGTGTGGCGAGGTACTCGGCGAGGGAAGGGTAAGCGTGGTCGAGACGGTGGATGGTCGGGTACATGGCCTTGAGGGCCGAGTCTCTAGGTTCGGCCCCGCCGTCCAGCATCACAATGGCCTGAACCCGGTCGGGCCGAATGGAGGTGAGGTACACGGCGGCGGTCGCGCCGAAGGAGTGACCGATGAGCGTAAACGTCTCGATGCCCAGCGCTTCGGCGAAGGCGAGCACGTCGCGGGCATGGTAGGCGAAGCCGTAGCCCTCGGCAGGCTTGTCGCTGTCGCCGCGCCCGCGCAGGTCGAGGGCCAGCACGCGGTACTCCGGCGCGAGGCGCTCGGCCAGCCAGTTGTAGCTACCCTTGTGCCCGGTGAGGTGCGGCAGACAAATCAACGGCCCGCGCTCCCCCGGCCACTCGCGGTAGGCCAGCCTGAGGCCGTTGATATGAACGCTGCCGTTCGTGACCATGGTGTGCCAGAGATTCGAGATTGGAGATTGCACAATCTCCAATCTCCAATCTCCAATCTCTACTCCTCGACCAGCCCGTACTGCTTCACAATCTCCTTCAGCTTCGCCTCGTTCGCCGGCGAGAGGGGGGCCAGCGGCAGGCGCACCTCGGGGCTGCACTTGCCCATCCAGCCCAGCACCGTCTTCACCGGCACAGGGTTGATCTCGATGAAGACGGCGTCGTTGAGGGGCAGCAAGTGGTAGTGCAGCTCGCGAGCCTCCACCCAGCGCCCGGCTGCAACCAAATCGTAGAGGCTGGCGACCTCCTTCGGCAGCAGGTTGCCGGTGGCGCTGATGTAGCCCGCGCCGCCAATGGCCAGAATGGGGAAGCACAACAGCTCGATGCCGGAATACACCAGAAAGTCGCAACCCATCTTATGCAGCAGACGGTTGATGTGCTCGAAGTCCTTGTTGGACTCTTTGACGCCAATGATGTTGGGGTTGGCCTCACGCAGGCGGGCGACGGTATCTACCTCGAGGTTGACCGCGGTGCGGCCGGGGATGTTGTAGAGGATGACGGGCAGGCCGGTGCTCCGGGCGATGGCGTCGAAGTGGCGGAACAGCCCCTCTTGCGACGGGCGACTGTAGTAGGGCGTGATGAGCAAGACCGCATCCACATCGAGGCTCTCCGCGTAACGTGTGAGTTCGAGTGTCTCGACGTGATGGGTGGAGCCGGTGCCGGGGACGAAGGGGACGCGCCCGCCCACGGCCTCCTTCGCAGCGGCGATGACGCGCTTGCGCTCCTCGAGGCTGAGCGAACCCGGCTCGCCGGTGGTGCCCGTTACGCTGATGCCGTGGCTGCCGCTCGCAATCTGCCACTCGATGAGCCGGCCAAGCGCGTCGAGGTCAAGCGCGCCATCACGGAACGGGGTGACGAGTGGGACGATAGAGCCGCGTATGGCTTTCACCTCGTACTCCAAAGTGGTCAAAGGTTGACCGGATTATAGCCTACGCCGGTGGGTCGTGACGATGATACAATTCGCCAACCACAGGTTGAGGACCACCGAACGCCGTCTGTCTTTCTATGCCTTTATCTGGTCGTTATGATGCCCTTGTCATCGGCGCCGGCCTCAACGGCCTGGCGGCAGCGCTCGTGCTGGCGCGTGCCGGCCTGTCGGTGCTGGTCATCGAAGGCCGGGAAACCATTGGCGGCGGCTGCCGCTCGGCGGAGCTGACCTTACCGAGATTTATCCACGATATCTGCGCAACTATTTTCTCACTGGGCGTCTCATCGCCTTTCTTCAGCGCGCTTCCTTTGGCTGAGCACGGCCTTGAAATGATCTATCCCCCCGCAGCCTGTGCGCACCCGCTGGATGATGGGACGGCGGTCATCGTCGAGCACAACGCAGCGAATCCATTGGCGGGGGTGGACGAGACGGCGGCGACCCTCGGCCCGGACGCGGCTGCGTATCGCGGGCTGATAGGGCCAGTCGTTGGTCATTGGCCCGCCCTCACGCAAGACCTGCTTGGCCCGCTTCCTTTGCCACCGCAACATCTTCTGCCTTTCTTTCAGTTCAGCCTGCGCGCAATCAGCCCGGCTTTTCATTTAGCGAAAGCGCTCTTTCGCGGTGAGCGGGCGCGTGCCGTCTTCGCCGGAATGGCCGCGCATTCGCTGCTTCCGCTTGAGAAACCATTGACTAGCGCCTTCGGTGTGGTGCTGAGCGCCGGCGCGCACGCCGTAGGTTGGCCGCTGACGAAGGGTGGCTCACAGAACTTCGTTAACGCGCTGGCAAGCCTACTGTGCTCGTATGGCGGCGAGGTCATTACTGGCTGGAAGATTGCCTCGCTAGATGAGCTGCCGCCACATCGAATCGCACTGTTCAATGTGACACCGCGCGCGCTGCTCAATATTGCCGGCCAACGCTTCCCCTTAAGCTATCAACGCGCGCTTCAACGCTTTCGTTACGGCCCTGGCGTCTTCAAGATAGACTGGGCCCTGTCCGGCCCCATCCCGTGGCGGGCCAAGGAAGTGGCGCGCTGCGCAGTAGCTCACCTTGGCGGCTCGCTGGAGGAGATTGCGGCCTCCGAGCGCGCGGCCTGGCGCGGTGAGCACACCGAGCGCCCTTTCGTCTTGCTCGCGCAACCGACGCTCTTCGACCCGACACGCGCACCTGCCGGCAAGCATACGGCGTGGGCCTACTGCCACGTCCCCCACGGCTCAACGGTGGACATGACCGCTGCGATTGAAGCACAGGTGGAGCGCTTTGCGCCCGGCTTCCGCGACCTGATCCTGGCGCGGCACACCTTCAACGCGCAGCAGATGGAAGCATACAACCCCAACTACATCGGCGGCGACATCAGCGGCGGCGCGCAGGACGTGATGCAGCATTTTGCCCGACCCGTGCCGATTCGTCCGTATGCGACCCCGGCCAGAGGCATCTACTTGTGCTCATCTTCGACGCCGCCGGGCGGTGGCGTGCACGGGATGTGTGGTTATCATGCGGCGCGCCTTGCCCTGCAAGATCTCGGGGTTGACTTCAAGCCGCATAATTCACCTCGCCAACGATAAGCCACGAGTTCAACATGACCCACAAACCTCCAGGCCCGAAAGGCGATTTTATCTGGGGCCACACCCGGCTGTATCGCCACGACCCTTTGACGTTCGAGCGAACGCTGGCCCGCGAATATGGCGACGTGGTCGCGTTGCGCTTCGGCCTGCGCCGTGCGGTGCTCATCACGCACCCAGACGACATCCACAAAGTGTTGGTCGCCGAGGCGGATAAGTTTTGCAAGTCCGCCGTCTACCGCGAGCTGCTCAGCCGAGTGCTGGGTAACGGCCTGCTCACTAGCGACGGCGAGTTTTGGCAGCGCCAGCGCAAGCTTGTCCAGCCGGCCTTTCACCACAAACGCATTCAGGCCTACGGCGCAGTGATGACGGAGCAGGCCGCGCAGATGCTGGAGACCTGGCGGCCGGGCGAGGTGCGCCCACTCAACCGCGACATGATGCGACTGACGCTCGGCATCGTCTGCAAGACGCTGTTCGGCGCGGACGTGAGCGGCGACGCCGACCGGGTGGCGATGGCGTTGACGGCGGTGCTGGAGCTGGTGGATGTGGCGCTTGAAGCACCCTTCTTCCTACCGGAATGGTGGCCTAGTCCGCGCCGGCAGCAGCAGCGCGCAGTCAGGCAGATTCTGGACGAGGTGGTGTACGGCTTCATCCGCCGACGTCGCGAGACAGGCGACACCGGAGACCTGCTCTCGATGTTGCTTGCGGCGCGGGGCGAGGCCGGTGACCGGATGAGTGACCGGCAGGTGCGCGATGAGGCCGTGACGTTGGTGCTGGCCGGCCATGAGACCACAGCCAATGCGCTGACCTGGACCTTTATCCTGCTGGCTCAGAGTCCGGAAGCCGAAGCGCATTTGCATGCCGAGCTGGACATTGTGTTGGCCGGACGCCTGCCGGCGGTGGAGGACTTGCGGCGGTTGGAGTACACCACGCTGGTCATCAAGGAGTCCCTGCGCCTCTACCCGCCTGCGCCAACAATCGAGCGCGAAGCATTGGTGGATGTTGAGCTGGGCGGGTATCGGATTCCAAAGGGCACAATCGTGGTGATCCCCGTACACGTGGTGCATCACGATGCACGCTGGTTTCCTGACCCGGAGAAGTTTGACCCGCTGCGCTTCACGAAGGACAAAGAAGTGGCCCGGCCCAAGTTTGCCTACTTTCCTTTTGGCGGCGGGCCGCGCATCTGCATCGGCAACAGCTTTGCGGAGATGGAGGCCAACCTGCTCCTAGCCGCCATTGCGCAGCGCTACCGCCTGCGTCTGGCCGATTCGACGCCGATCATCCCGAAAGCGACCATCACCCTGCGCCCCAGCAGCGACGTACGGATGCGGCTCGAAGCGCGCTCGATGACCTCCGCGGCGGAGACGCTCAACGGCGCCAACGCTCAGTACCGCGTGCCTTCAGGCTAGAAGTCACGTCACCGCCGGTCGCTCGGTCGGGTATTTCTCGTATAGTCGCTCCTCAATCACGTGCCGCATCCGCATCATTGCTTCATAGATTTCGACGTAGGTGGTGTAGATCGGGGCGAGGCCGAAGCGGATGTTGTCGGGGAAGCGGAAGTCGGGGATGACGTGCATCTCCTCGATGAGGGCGCGGTCAATGCGCAGGCCCTCCGGGTGACCGAGTGAGACGTGCGAGCCACGTTGTGCCGGGTCGCGGGGCGAGTTGAGGGTTACGCCCAGCGGCTGCAACAGCGCCTCCCACAACGCGATGAGGTACTCGGTCTGGCGCACCGACTTGGCACGCAGCCGCTTCATCCCTGCCTCAAGCAGCAGCTCCACGCCCGGCTCCACCGCTGCCAACGAGAGCATGGTCGGCGTGCCGGCCAGGAAGCGTGTCAGGCTCGGCGCCGGCCGATACTTCGGTTCCATCTCAAACTGATTGCTCTGCCCGAACCAGCCCCAGATTGGGCTGCGGAGTTTTTCCTGCAGGTCGGCGCGCACGTACAGGAAGGCTGGCGCGCCCGGGCCGCCGTTGAGATACTTGTATGTACAGCCGACGGCCAGTTCTACATTGCAGTCGTTAAGCGCCATCGGCACCGCGCCTGCCGAGTGGCTCAAGTCCCACAGCATCCACGCCCCGGCGCGGTGCGCCAGCTCGGTGACGGCGCGCATGTCGTGCAGCTGGCCGCTCTTGAACTCGACGTGCGAGAGGGTGAGCAGGGCGGTATTCGCATCTACGGCCTGCGCCAGCTCTTCGGGCGAGACGGTCAGGCCATCTTTGGAATGCACGATGCGCAGTTCGCAATTCAGCGCCTGAGCGATGCCCTGTAGCAGGTAAAGGTCTGACGGAAAGTTGAGGTCGTCGGTAACGATGACGCGACGATTGGGGTTAGCCCGCAGCGCAGCATGGACGAGCTTGTAGAAGTTCACCGAGGTCGAGTCGCTCACCAGCACTTCCTCGGGCCGTGCGCCGATGAGCTGCGCGATTTTGCCGCCGATGCGCTGCGGGGCCGTGAACCAGCCTTCCCCCCAACTACGGATGAGCCGTTGCCCCCATTCCTGCTCGACTACTTCGCGCAGGCGGGCGACGGTGCGCTTCGGCAGACGCCCCAGCGAGTTGCCGTCCATGTAAATCAGCTCCGGGTCGGCCACCACGAACTCATCTCGGAAGCGCGCCAGTTCATCGTCGGCATCGAGCGCGCGGGCATATTCAGGTGAGAGGTCCATAGCGTCGGCTTTCTGCTGCAACCGAGAGTGTCCGCGGTGTGCACGCAAAGGTTGTCAGGGAACGTGCCGCCCCTTCGACTACCGCTTCGCTCAGCGTCCGCTCAGGGTGCGGCTGACATGTTTTGCGTGCACACTGTCCGCGAAGATAACTGCTCAGGCCAATAGCTTCCGGCTGTTGGAGAGAATCCACAGATTTTCTCTGCGATAAGCTGCATAATCTACGGATAAATCAGGATGGCTGAGTAGTCATCCGCAAAGTTCTATGAGAGGGATGCAATTTTCTCCATGTTCCTTCGTGCGCCTTCGTGTTCCTTTCGTGTTCCTTCGTGGACTCAGACCCTTCGCGGCCAAAGCAATTTTCAGAAGCAGTTCTGTGGCGCGGCATTTTATCATCAGACCCTTGGGATGGCTGCCGACATGCGCACAGGGCCGTTTGCTACAATGACCACATGGATATGATTGGAATGGATAT
>JANWXR010000076.1:0-3318 GCA_025057205.1 Anaerolineales bacterium
CGCGCCGCCTACCTCGGCCAGCCCCTGGGCGATACCTCCTCGCTCGAAAACCCGGCGGCGGTGGAGGAGATCAGGCAAGCAGCATAAAGCGAAAATCTGTGCTCATCTATGACAGCTGTGGATTCTTTATCAACGGCTGAGCGCGCCTCCCGAAGTGGACGGAGATATAGAGCAAAAGGCGCTAGCTATACGACAGTGTTGCGGCGGCGCTTGCGCAGACGGAAGGGCTGCACATACGGCCCCCAGGCCTCCGGCTCCTCGTTGCGTTTCAGAGCGTAGTAATAATCGCGGGCGAACTCGCCTTGTTGCTCAAAGTTGAAGTCCTCAAAGCAGCGGTTCTTAGCAAAGGCCATGCGCAGCGCCTGCTGCTTGCTGCGGTGGCCACTCACGTAGTCATACGCTGCCCAACCCAGCCGCACCTGCACACGCAGTGTTTCATACAGGTAACGCCAGCCGACCTGCTGATATTGCCAGACATGCGTCAGCTCATGCATCAGCCAGCCGATGTCCGTCAAGTCCTGAGCGATGTCCTCGGCAGTCGTCCGCAGGAAGCGCGGGAAGTAGGTCGTGTTGCCGAGGGTGATGGCGTTATCCCAGGTGCGCTTCTTCCCTTGCAGGAACGCCCCGATGTCTGCGATAAAATTGGGCGGGAAGTAACCGCCTTCCACGATGCGAACATGGTCGTAATCCAGGCCGTCGCCGAAGACCAGCCGGGCCTCCGCGCGCTCAACCTCCGAGAGCCTTCGAGCAGGCATGGTCACCTACGACGGCATTATCCCGAACTCTGCACTTCCCCACAACTCTCCCAATGAGGCTGACATGAACTTCGATCTGACTCCCGAACAGCAGATGTGGCGCGCCAGCGTGCGCGAGTTTTGCGAGCGAGAGGTGGCCCCGCGCGCCCGCCATGTGGACGAGACGGGCGAGTTCAATTGGGAGGCCGTGCGGAAAGGCGCGGCGCTCGGCCTGCTCGGGCTGAACGTGCCGGAGGAATATGGCGGAGCCGGTGTGGACGCCATCAGCGCAGCGATTGCCATCGAGGAACTGGGCCGGGCCTGCGGGTCAACGGCGCTGGCGCTGGCGGCGCACAACGGCCTGGCCTGCGCTACCATCGCCGACTTTGGCTCGGAAGCGCTCAAGGCGCAGTGGCTACCACGCCTCGCCTCGGGCCAGGGCCGGCTCGGCGCGCTGGCCCTTACCGAGCCGGGCGCCGGCAGCGACCTGCAGGGCGGCGTCAAGACCCGCGCCGTCGAAGAGGGCGACGCCTGGGTCCTCGACGGGCAGAAGATGTGGACGACCAATGCTTCGATTGCCGACGTAATTGTGGTGCTGGCCCGCACCGGCGAGAAAAGCATGAGCCTTATCCTGGTGCCCACGGACACGCCCGGCCTGATCATCGGCGCGCCAGAAAAGAAGATGGGCCTGCACGGCTCACCGACGCACGCCGTCACCCTCGACAAAGTGCGCGTGCCCAAAGAGAATCTGGTCGGCGTCAAAGGACGCGGCCTGCATCAGACACTGGCCGTGCTCGACGGGGGCCGCATTGGCATCGGGGCGCTGGCGGTCGGGCTGGCACAGAGCGCGTACGAAGCTGCCATCAAGTACGCGCACGAACGCCACACCTTCGGCGTGCCCATCGCTCACCATCAAGCCATTCAATGGATGCTCGCCGACGCCGCCACCGAAATCGAAGCCGCGCGGCTGATGGTGTACCGCGCGGCCTGGCTCAAGCAAAACAAGCGCCGCTATACCAAGGAAGCGGCGCAGGCCAAGCTCTTCGCTACGGAGATGGCCGAGCGCGTTTGCCGCAACGCCATCCAAATTCACGGCGGCTACGGTTACTCGCGCGAGTTCCCGGTCGAGCGCCTATATCGCGATGCCCGCCTGATGACCATCGGCGAAGGCTCTAGCGAGATTCAGCGGTTGGTGATTGCGCGACAGATTCTGAATCTGCACTAATTCAAGCGCGAGGGTCGGCGCGGCGACAGCCCGATGTCCGAGTCCTCGTCATCAAATTTGTCGTCCTCATACAACGCTTCCTCGGCAACGTCCGCCACCAGGTCAGGCAGATAGGCATAGCCGTCGAAGCCGGGCTGCTCGTCGGCGAACTCCACCTTCTTGCCGGCCACCAGGCCCACCACAATGACATCGCTGCCGTCCTGAGTCATCGCCCAGCCAAGCAGCGGCCTCATCTGCACCATCTCGCCCTCGATGATCTCTGCCGCCCAACCCATGGCCGGCATGATCTGCAAAATGCGACGCGGGATTTTCATTTGACCTTCGGTTCTCCCTTGCCCTGAATGCGCGGCGCGCCGCAAGCAGAGCAAACGGTCTCATCCGCCGAGGCGAACGGCGTGCCGCAGAACTTGCACGTGCTCAACATCAGCGCCTGCTCGGCGCGCAGCCGCTCCTGATAGGTTACCTGCTGCCACTCGTCATCCAGCTGGTTGCCAACGCGCTGGATAGTCTCACGGATGCGATTGCTGAGTGCCAGGTTCTCCGCCGACCCGGTGAGGCGACCGACATTGCGCGCCGCTTCTATCAACCCGCCGACTACGTTGCCCGTCAACACTTTGCCCAGCGAGCTAAGGGTCGCGCCACCCACCTCTGCCGCTGCGCCGCCCATCGCCGCCAGGCTGGGCGCGCTGGCCGTCACGTTCACCTCCTGCGAGGCCTGCACCAGAGTAATGGTGACGGCGGTGACCCAGTTGCCGCTGGGTAGTTGCTGTCGGAAGTTGACCGTGGCCTGATCGCCGCGAATGGTCACTTCAGGGCGCGTGTCATGGTCACCCAGAGCGGCCAGCGCCTCGGTGAAGACGCGCAGCGTGGCCTGTGGCGGGCGCGCGGTGTGATAGCGATAAGAGGCCGGCGAAATCACATCCTTCACGGTAGCGGCCACGCCGGCCGCGGTCGCCGCGCCGACGACCGGCAACGCCATCGCCTCGGACTCATTAGGCACGGCCGCTCCGGCCTCGCGCGCCCGGCGCATGGCCCGCTCCAATAACGACTCGCTTTTCTCAGACTCGGGGGGTTCAGGGGCAGCGTCCGTCATGAGCTTCTCCAAGCAACTCTACGGAGCGTATTGTACCCCAGTTGCAGCAACGGATTGAGCGGATGAGATAGCAATCCGTCAACGAGCAGGGAAACGGATCAACGGATGCAAACGGATAGGCCCTTCAGGCGCAAGCCCCATCCATTTCCATCCGCTCATCCGTTACCCCATCCGTTGTCATCCGTTCCCATCCGCTCATCCGTTACCCCATCCGTTGTCATCCGTTCCCATCCGCTCATCCGTTACCCCATCCGTTGTCATCCGTT
>JANWXR010000076.1:3416-8704 GCA_025057205.1 Anaerolineales bacterium
TTCCCATCCGCTCATCCGTTATCTCATCCGTTGTCATCCGTTCCCATCCGCTCATCCGTTACCCCATCCGTTGTCATCCGTTCCCATCCGCTCATCCGTGATCTCATCCGTTGTCATCCGTTCCCATCCGCTCATCCGTTACCCCATCCGTTGTCATCCGTTCCCATCCGCTGCCCTCACTTCAACCGCCGCTGGATCAGCCGGCCCGCACCGAGCAGCACGCCGCCAAGCAGCACGAACGGCCCACCTACCACCACGACCCAGATCGTCACGTCAACCACCGTTTGAAGCACAGTAATCAGCACGCTTGAGGCAGCGTCGAAGGTCTTGCCGGGTTGCCAGGGAGGCGTCGGTGTGGCAGTCGGCGTGGGCGTTGGGGTGGGCGTGTTCGTCGGCGTAGGTGTGGGGGTGGGTGTTGGGGTCTCGGGCCGCAGCGCTACGGTCATGGTCGAAAACGCGGCGCGGCCCGCATAGTAGCGCAGTTGGCCCTTGACGCGCTCGATCTGGCCCTCCAGCTCGGAGAGCTGCTGGTTGATGCGCAGCGACTCTTCGACGGTGCGGGCATCCTTGAGAAACTCGCGTACCCGCGCCGCTGTCGCTTCCAGGTTGGCGAGCTGCGATTGCAGGTCAATGTACTCGGCGGTCACGTCCTGGCCGGAGGCGCGCTCGCGCTCCACGCGCAGCGCCAATTGACGCACCGCGTTCAGCGCCCGCTCGAAGTTCTGCACCGGCACGGCCAGCCGCACCAGCGCAAAGGCCAGCCCGTTGCTTTGCGAGACTTCCGAGTTGATCACGTAGCCGCCGTAGTCGGCGGCCAGCTGGGTCAGCCGCGCCAGCGAGCGCCCCACATCGTCCACTACCAGGTCTATCTCCGCATCTTTGATCACCAATGCGCTGCCCGGCTCGGCGAATACCAACGGCGAGGGCGTGGCGATGTCGGCATCGGATTTTTCCGACAGTACGCGCGCCTGCTCCGCCTCGGGCGCAGCTAATGCAACCGGGGGCATCGTGGCCAACGGGAGATACATGGAAGCCTCGCCGCCGGTAGCCAAGCCATACGGCATGGCCCCTTGCTCAACGACCTGCGTGGCGGCAACGGTCAGCGATTCGTGGGAAGAGTCTCGAACAGTTTGAGTAGTGGCGGGGGCATAGCAGGCGGCGAGCAGGGACAGGACAATCAAAGCAGCAAAAACACGCGGCGTGGTCATGGGACACTCCTCTCGTTTTTTTCACGACGCCGCGCTGCCGGAAAAGGTTTCACTGCATGATATACTCGCGGTATCCGTTTTCAGCAGCCGGCCCAAGGAGCGTTGCCATGCCCATCCCGATGTGCCACTTCGTTATCTTCCTGCCCAGCTTTATGGGCAGCGTGCTGCGAAAAGATGGCAAAGACCTCTGGTTACTCTCCGGCCAGGCGCTCTGGCAATTGGTGAAAGCGCGCGGCCAATCCCTCCTCGATTGAGAAGGCTCGACCATGAGCGACAAGCACTACGAATGGGCGCGGGCCGAGGAACGCGCGCTGGCCCGCTACGTCCAGCCTGAAGACCTGCCGGACGAATTCGGCTGGCCCCGGTACATCAACCGCCTCGACCTGCTCCAGGCGGAAGGGCCGCGCGGCGTAGCGGAGCAGCTATACAACGTCCTGCGCAAGCGCAACCTACAGTACGACTTGGCGCCCTTTCACCCGCGCAGCACGGTGGCCCAGCTCATTCGCAAACCTCGGACTATTCTGGACGAGAACACCGGCACCTGCCTCGACCTCGCCGTGCTATTTGCGACGATGTGCCTAAGCTGCGACCTGCTGCCACTGTTGGTCATCGTGGAGGGCCATGCCTTCGCCGGGCTCTCCCTCACGCGCACGCGCCTAGATAACAAGAAGCCGCCCAAAGCACTGGCCTGGGATAGGGGCAAGCTGGACAAGCTCGACATCCTGCAAAGCCTGATCGGCCAGGAGTACGTCTTCGTCGAATGCACGGGCGTCGCGCAGAGCCGCTCGCTCGTGGCCACCTTCCCCGAGGGCCGCGGGCGCGACGGCAACGGGATGTTCTCCTTCGACCGCGCCTGCGAGGCCGGGGGCGAGCAACTACTGCAACACGCGCGCCTTGTCAGCGACCCCGCCGCGCCCGATAAGCGCGCCTTCCTGTACGCGCTCGACATCCACGACCTGCAAGTCCATCAGGGCTTTGAGCCTGTGAAAGAAGAAGCGAAAGGAGCAACAACGATGAGCCAGAAGACCGAGAAGAACACCGGCATTTCGATCAAATCCGGGCGCGATACCAAAATTGGCGGCGACGTAGTGCAAGGGGACAAGGTCACCACCACTACCCACACCGGCGACCACATCAGCGTCGGCGACATCACCGGCTCATCGGGCATCGCCATCGGGCGCGGCGCGCAGGCCACCGTCAGCAGCGGCCCCAGCGCCGCCGAGCTGGCAAAGGCATTTGCCGAGATTTACAAACAAATCGAGGCGCGCCCACCCGACCCCAACGTGGACAAAGAGGAATTGAAAGAAGACGTGCGCCGGATCGAGCAGGAGGTGGCGAAGGGCGACGCGGCCAACCCAAGCAAAGTCGAACGCTGGCTGAAGGGCCTGGCCAAGATGGCCCCCGACATCTTCGAGGTCACCGCTGCCGCCCTCACCGGCCCGCTCGCGGCGGTCAGCACGGTCATTCGCAAGGTGGTGGAGAAGGCGAAGACTTCAACGGGCTAATCGCGTGGGGCAACCGGACGCCGGATGCGCACTCGTCCGATTTCAACGATGACGAGAGCGCCTGACAGGTCTTCGCTCTGAAGCTCGCGAATGGCCTTAAGCAACTCGGCGTTTAGAGTGGCGACAGGTACGTCATCCGGAATGCGGCTCACAATCAGACCGGCGTGAGAGCCAAGCGGAAAGCGCAGAATGTTGGCGAAGTCGCTGTCCCCGGTCAGAAGCACTGCGCCAAGCTCTTGCGCCCTGGCGAAAACATCCTGATCGGTTCCGCCTCGCAGCCCGATCTCGCGCACATCCTCGGCCTCGTAGTTCGCTGCTCGCAAGACCCGCACCAACGAGCGGGGCAAGTCCTCATCTACAAGGAAGCGAGTCATGCGGCAACGGCCCGCACTTCCTGTTGCTCAAGGACATGAGCGGCGTAGGCCAACGCCGCTTGCACATCGGCAAGTTGGACGCCATACTCTTCCGCCACGCTTTCCGGGCTCATGCCTCCTGCCAACTTGGCAAGCAACACGTGCACCGGCACGCGCGTGCCCCGAATGACCGGCTTGCCAAAGCGCACCCGGGGGTCAACGACGATGCGAGGGGCGATTTCGGTGACCATGGTGATTTCCTTTACACATCCAGGTTCTTCACGTTCTTGGCGTGCGTCTGGATGAACTTGCGGCGCGGGTCCACAGCGTCGCCCATCAGCATATCAAATGTTCGGTCGGCCTCGGCGGCGTCCTCGATATCCACCTGCAATAGCGTGCGGTTAGCCGGGTTCATGGTGGTTTCCCACAGCTGCTCGGCGTTCATCTCGCCCAGGCCCTTGAAGCGCTGGATGACGGCCTTCTCCCCGTCCTTGCCCAGCGCCTTGAGGACTTTATCTTTCTCGACGTCGCTGTACACGTACTGCACGTTCTTTTTGTGCTCGATGCGATAGAGCGGCGGCTGGGCAATATACAGGTGGCCGTTCTCGATCAGCGCCTGCATGTAACGGAAGAAGAAGGTGAGCAACAGCGTACGGATGTGGCTGCCGTCCACGTCGGCGTCAGTCATCAGGATAACGCGCCCGTAGCGCAGGCCATCCAATGAAAAGTTCTCGCCGATGCCGGTGCCCAGCGCGGAGATCAGCGCCTTGACCTCGTTGTTGCTCAGGATTTTGTCCAGCCGCGCGCGCTCGGTGTTGAGGATTTTGCCGCGCAGGGGCAGGACGGCCTGGAAGTGCCGGTCGCGGCCCTGCTTGGCCGAGCCGCCGGCGCTGTCGCCCTCGACGATATACAGCTCGGCCTTGTTCGGGTCGCGCTCGGAGCAATCGGCTAGCTTGCCGGGCAGGGTCAGGCTCTCCAGGGCGCTCTTGCGAATGACCAGGTCGCGCGCCTTCTTAGCCGCCTCGCGCGCGCGTGCCGAGGTCAGACACTTCTCGATGATGGCCTTGGCCTCGCGCGGGTTCTCTTCCAGGAACGCGCCGAAGGCCTCCGCCACCACCTGCTGGGTGTACGTCTGCACCTCGGGGTTCATCAGCTTGACTTTGGTCTGGCTTTCGAACTGCGGCTCGCGGTGTTTGATGCTGACGATGGCCGTCAGACCCTCACGTGTGTCTTCGCCGGAGAAGTTCGGGTCGGAGTCCTTGAGCAGGCCGCTTTTGCGCGCGTAGTCGTTGATGACGCGGGTCAGCGCCGAGCGCAGGCCGGTCATGTGCGTTCCGCCGTCCACCGTGTTGATGGTGTTGGCGAACGAGTAGACCGACTCGTTGTAAGAATCGGTGTACTGCACTGCGACTTCGATGCCTACGCCATCCACCTCTTTCTCCGCGTGAACGACCGGATGGAGCGGCTCGCGGTTGCGGTTGAGGTACCGGACGAAGCTCTTGATGCCGCCCTCGAAGTAAAAGCTCATCTCGCGGCCATCACGCTCGTCTTTGAAGTTGATGCGCACGCCGCGCGTGACGAAGGCCATCTCGCGGAAGCGCGCCACCAGCGTCTCGAACTTATAGTCGAGGCCTTCCTCCTTGAAGATGGCGCGGTCGAACTTGAACGTCTGCCGCGTGCCGGTGTCGTCGGGTTTGACCTTGCCGACCTGTTTGATCTGCCCGACCGGGACGCCGCGCTCATACCGTTGGCGCCAGAGTTTGCCGTCGCGCTTGACTTCGGTCTCCATCCACTCGGAGAGAGCATTGACGGCCGAGACGCCCACGCCGTGCAACCCGCCGGAGACCTTATAACCACCGCCGCCGAACTTGCCGCCCGCGCCGATGACGGTCATTACCACATCTACCGTCTCCATCGGTCTGCCCTTGGCGTCTTTCTTCGTCGGGTGCGGGCCGACCGGGATGCCACGACCGTTATCTTCGACGGTCACAGAGCTGTCCGGGTGAATCGTAACGTTAATCTGCGTACAGTAGCCGGCCAGCGCTTCGTCAATCGAGTTGTCCACCACTTCGTAAACAAGATGGTGTAGGGCCTTGATGTCCGTGCCGCCCACGTACATGCCGGGGCGCTTGCGCACATGCTCAATGCCCTCAAGCGCCTGAATGGAACTGACGTCGTAAGTCAACTGATCGGTCATTCTGTCTCCAAGACTCACCGTCGCA
>JANWXR010000077.1 GCA_025057205.1 Anaerolineales bacterium
TTCGATCAAGCAGCCTGTTAATGCAGCTTGATACGCGATTGCTGTTCGCAACGCCAAAGGCAAACCTAGAGTCGTCGAGTGAGTGAATTGGGCGTAGCAAGGAGAACCCATGTTCCCCTCAAGTTTGCGCATCGCCGTAAGGCGGTGCGCTGCTGCGTGATCGCGCGCTTGCTCCAGACATCGGGATTCTTCGAGAAGTCCAATGTCTCTCTGGATGTCCGCGACATGGCCACACACCTCGATATACAGCAACCCGTCGCCGAGCAAACCCGCACACGGAAAGGCGGCATCGGACTCATCCCGCAGCGGTAGCAGACCGAACCATTTTCATCAACCTTGCCAGCCTGAATTTCACTGCCGCCTGCCTGCTAGCCGACCTGCATAAGCGCATGCGTTGTTGCTTATCGGTCGTGCGCTTGCGCTCTGTCGCCCGCTGCACGCCGTCACAGTTTGAGGTGGCGGAGATGATGAAGTCGCGGTACATTCGTAATGCAGGGCGCAACGTGGAGGTGGCCGATTATGGACGACTTCTGGGTGAATCTTGCGCGGCTGAGCGACTCGCTGGGCTTGCTTGCTTTGTTGCTTAGCGCGCTGTTCTCAGCTTACGCTGCTTGGCGTCTGCGTCAGCAGAATCGCCGCCTCCGTGACTTGGCCAGAAACACGCCTCGCATCGACAACTTTGAGGGTTTGCGCGAAGCGCACCATGGTGTCAAAAGCATCGCCCCAGTCGCGTTTGCGCTATCGCTGACGCCCAATGCGGAGTCCATTCGCCCTTCGGTCGAGAAATTTCTTAAATACGTCGGCTGGAAGATGGATATCGAGGAACTCAATCTGAACGGCCTGGACCCGTCGTTAAACCTAGAAGAGTATGTCAACTTACTGCGAGAGAAGCGCAGGCTCTTCGAAGCTAAGGGATACACCGAGGTGCACGTCTTCATCAGCGGTCCCATCGTCGCTGGCGCGATCCTCGGCTCGCTATACGACAACTGGATTCCCGTCAAGCTTTATCACAAACCTACGCCGGCGCCGCCTCACCTGTATGAGTATTGGATGCCTTTGTTGTAGCGACTGAGCACCATTCCCACGCCCCTCACCCTGAACATCTCCTTCGACGCACGCGTGCTTAGAGCGGATTCCGAATTCATGTGCGGTTGCGCAAATTGCCTCAGGGCTTCATCCTCTATACCGTCATGCCCGCTTGCGCAGGCATCTAGAGACTACACATGGCTGGATTCCCTGTCATCCCCGCGCAGGCGGGAACATCCCCGCGGAGGCAGGGATTTCGCGGGAATGACGGTCAAACGCCCGAGTAATAGTGCGCCCGCGCCCTACACCAATTAGGAATCTGCTCTAGAAGGGTCAACTGCTCCCCGTGCGCCATGAGTCATCTGCTCTCCTAACCACACCGACGCCAAAATGCAGCATGCCCATCGCGAAAATTCAGACCACCGGGTATCTTGGTCACGTCGTAATCGCGCGCAAGGCATCGGCGCTACCACCAATCCTTCCGCGACCGGGGATCGAGGAAGGCACCGCGGTCGCGCACGGCGACGATGAGCGTGCCTGTAGCGGTGCCGATCGGCTGAGCGTTGCGCACGGCCGGGAGGTGGCCTGTAGCGCGCCGGCCGCCGCTGAGCTGCGCGCGGTAGAGCGCAACCAGATTCGGATCTACGCACAGGTTCAGCAGGTGCACGACATACCCGGCGCTCACGCTATCCTGCCTCGAGTAGCTTAGCGTGAGTTCGCGTTCGCCGGCGAAGAGCACGAGCGCAACAGCGCCGCCGCTGTAAATAGACGGGCTGCGCGTTGGCGGATAGATCGTTTCACCCGGCGTCGTCGCCAGTTCGAGCGCAGCGGCCGGCCAGTCCAGGTTCACCCCGCCGCGCCCACCATAGGGCTCGCCCTGGCCCTCGTTCCACACCCAGTCGAAACGCAAATAGGCGCGTACAAAGTCGGGCACGCGGTTCGGCCGGAACAGGCCATGCAGCTTCGGCGCATCGGGATCGGTCGCGCCGTTGTAGTCTACCAGCACCGGTGGCGCATCTGCCGGTGTCACCCCGATTACCGAGAGTCGCAAGTCGGCGTTGTAGTCCGTCAGCGCGTTGTTCTTGTAGGGCGGCCCCTCGATCGGCACAAGGTCGTAGCCGGATGAAACAGTGGGGCAGGCAGCACTGCTTGCATCGCTCAGTGCGTTGGCGGCGACGGCGAATGCGCGTGACGCGGCCTCGGCCACCGTCGGCGCAATCGTCGGCAGTGGGATCGGCGTGGGCAGAAGCGTAGGCGTTGGCGTTGGGATCGGCAGCGCTGCTGTTGGCGGCAGCGGGATGGGCGGTGCAGCCGGCTCGGACGTCGCAGTGGCAGCCGGCGCCGGTGTTGCCGTTGGCGGCGCGACGGTCGGCAGAGCCGCGGCCGGTCTCGACGGCGGCGTCCAGGTGGGGATCGGCGTCGCCGTGGGGTAGTAGGTCGCCGGGATCTGCGCGTTGTGTGGCCGGCCGGAGTCCGATGTGAAAGGAGCGCTGATGCTGAGCGGCGCGCACGCTGCTCCGAGGACGATGCTGAGCAGCGCGCCGAGTACGGCGGGCTTCGACATGCGGCGCTAACTCTACCTCAAGCCGATCATGCATTCGTTGCGCGCGCAGCCAAGTGGGCACTAACCCAGGCTTGCTCTTCATCCGAGAGTGCGGCCGGCGCAGGCTGGGTGTAGTCCACCAGGTCGGCGTATGCGCCGTTGTCGTAGCACCGGTCGAACAGAGCTTGCAAATCCACGACGATGTCGGGATCGGGCGCGCGTAGGGGAATGCGGAAGCGCGGCAAGCGCTGGTCGAGCCGGACGGGATACACCTCGACATGCTCGCGGTCGGTTGCGCGATAGACGCCGATGAGGTAGCGATGCGGCGGCGGTTTGCCGGTGGCGTCGCGCGGCGTCGGCATCGTGCGTAGGCCGGCGCCGAGCAGGTCAATCTCGACCAAATTAGCCTGGCTGCGCAGAATTTCTGCTTGCTTCTTCAGGTATTGGTCGCGGCCCAAGCCTTCGGCTTTGTTGATCGGGCTGATCAGCTCGATGACAGTGACCACCTCTCCGCTTTCCGTTTGCACGATCTCGATGTAGGGCACGCGCATCTCCTCCGGCGGCAAAGCAACGATCCAGGGTTGTGCGATGTCGCCCTCGTCGCCGGCTGCAGGCGGCGCATCAACGACATACTCGACTGCGGCTTCCTTCAGCGGTCGCTGAACCACCATCACGTCAGGATAAATGTTGCGGTGGTGTGTGGCGACGTAGATGCGCTCGCCGATGGTGGCGGCGTAGCGCGGGCGCAGGTGTGGCTGCATGTCATCGGCGAGGTAGGTAATCAGGCGTTGATGCACGCCCGGCCAGCGTGCCGGATCTTCGAGCCAAGGATCCATGCCGGGGAATGGGCTGGGCATGTTGCTTCACCTGCCTGCATTCTACGCAGGCATACACCCTACGATTCGAGCTATAGCGCCTCGTCCACCAGTTCGAAGCCGTGCTTGATAATGCTCTCCGTATCAATGTGGAAGTAACGATACAGGTCGGCGCGATAGCCGGACTGGCCGAACTTGGTCACGCCCAATGCACGCGTCTTCTGGCCGAAGACGCTGCCCACCCATGCCAGCGCGTGCGGCGCGGCATCGTGAACGGTGAGGATGGGCGCCTCGCGCGCGTCCTCCGGGATCAACGTCGCGAGGTGGTGAACATCGTCGCCGCGCTGCTGCGCTGCGTGCCAGTCGTCGTAGGCGCGGCGCGGGCTGGTGAGGTTGATCAGGTTGACGGCCACGCCTTCGCTTTCGAGGTATTGTGTGGCCTCGATGGCTTCGGGCAGCATCACGCCGGTGGTAACGATGTGAAGCGCGGCGCGCGGATCGTGGCGGGTAGGGGAGCGATGGACGACGTAGCCGCCGGCCAGGAATTGGCGCCGGAGTTCGTCCTTGCCCAGCCGGGCGATCACCGGTTCGAGCAGCGCCTGCTCGATCGGCTTGGTCGAGAGCCGCAGGTATGACGAGCGGCCGTGCTGCCGGTCACAGCACTGCTTGATCGCTTCGCACAGCGCCCACTCGACCTCGATGGCGAAGGTCGGCTCGTAGTAGTCCAGTTCGGGCAACTCGATGCCGAGCGATGACGTGACCGACGACTGGTGCGCGCCGCCTTCCGGCGCCAGCGTCACGCCGCTGGGCGTGGCGACGAAGATGAACTTCGCTCCGGAGTACAAGCCATAGATGATCGCATCCAGCCCACGGCAGACGAACGGGTCATACACCGTGCCGATGGGGAAGAGCAACTGCCCCATCAGCTCGTGCGCCATGCCCATCTGCCCGATCAGCGAGAACAGGTTCATCTCGGCGATGCCCATCTCGATGTGTTGTCCCTTGCTGCCGAGCTGCCAATTGAGGATGCGCGCGCGCCCGGCTTCGTAGTCGGTCGTCTCGCGCAGCGTGAAGGTGCCGACCTTGTTGATCCAGCCGCCCAGGTTGGTGCTGACCGCTACATCCGCCGACGAGGTGACGATGCGCGGGCCGACCTTGGGCACATCGGCCAGGCGCATCATCGCGCGCCCAAACGCCTCCTGCGTGGAGACGACGGGCGTTGCCGTCGCGTTCAACTCATCCGGCACGTCCTCGGCGCGCACGGGCACCGGCGGAATGTCGCGGGCGCGCTCCTTCAGGCGCAGCAACCTGCCGCGTTCCGCGCACAAGCGGCCTTCGGGCGAGTCGGGATCGAAGCCATCCCACTGCGTCGCTTCGGTGAGGCCGAAGGAAGCGCGCAGCTCGTTGATGCGCTCGGTGCTGAGCAACGCGGCGTGGTTGGCCGGATCGCCGTAAATCGGCAGGCCGTAGCCTTTGATGGTGTAGGCAAAGATCACGCTCGGCCGGTCAGTCGTTCGTTCGGCCTCGTGGAGCTTGTCAATCAGCAACTGCAGATCGTGGCCGCCCAGATTGCTCAGCAGGGTGGGCAAGCGCTCGTCGCTTACATCGCGCAGGCAGCGCAGGATGTCTCGGCCGTAGCGGCGCCGGGCCAGCGCCTCGCGCACGGTTGCGCCGTCAATCGGCAACCCGCGCGAAGCCAACAGCAACCGGCGGATGACGTTTTCCAGTTCACGGACGTTGCCCGGCCACGGGTCGTTCTGCAGCAGCGCCACAGCCTCGGGCATGAGCCGCGGCGGCTCGAAATCGAATTCCGCGGCGTTCTTGAGGAGAAAATGCTGCGCCAGCAGGGGGATGTCCTCGCGCCGGGCGCGCAGCGGCGGCAACTCAATGGTGGCCACGCTCAACCGATAAAAGAGATCCTCGCGAAAGTGCCCTTCACGCATCATGGTTTCCAGGTCGCGGTGGGTGGCGGCAAGGATGCGTACATCCACCGGGATGGTTTCATTGCTGCCGAGCCGCTGAATGCACTTTTCCTGAAGCACGCGCAGCAGTTTCACCTGCGTGCCGGGGGTGAGGTCGCCAATTTCGTCGAGGAAAAGCGTGCCCTGGTGCGCCTGCTCGAACCGGCCAATGCGCCGCTGGTCGGCGCCGGTGAACGCGCCGCGTTCGTGACCGAAGAGTTCGCTTTCGAGGAGGGTCTCGGGGATGGCGGCGCAGTTCACGGCGATGAAGGGCGCCCGGGCGCGGTCGCTGTGCTGGTAAAGGGCGCGTGCAATGAGTTCCTTGCCGGTGCCGGTTTCGCCGCGAATCAGCACCGAGACTGGTTTGGCGGCCAGGCGCCCGACTTCTTTGCAGACCTGTTGCATCAGGCGGCTGACGCCGAGGAGCGCAGGACGCGCCGCAGGGGCGGGGTCCAGGGCGACCGGTTCGCGCATCAGCCGGCTGGCTTCCGCCGCCTTGGTCAGCAGGCCGAGCAAGTCCTGCATCTCGAAGGGTTTTTGCAGGTAGTCGTATGCGCCGAGTTTGGTGGCTTCAATGGCGGTTTCGATCGTCCCGTGGGCGGTCATCAGCACGACCGGCAGCCGCGGCTGTGCTTGGTGGAGCTGGCGGACCAGTTCCAGGCCGCCGACTCCGGGCAGACGCAGGTCGGTGAGCACCACCTCGAAGGCCTCGACCGCGGCAAGCCGCAGCCCTTCGTCTCCGCGGGTGCAATGCCTGACGGCGAAGCCTTCGTCCTCGAGCACCTGCCGCAAGTTCGCCGCCAGGCGGGTGTCGTCCTCAATCAAAAGTATCTTCGGATTGACCGCCATCCGTCAGTGCGGGGAAGCATCTTCGATGCGTTGGAATTTGGGAAGCACGCGTGTGCCCGCGTAGTCGAGCGATTGGGCCAGCATCCAAAAAAAGAGCAGCGTGACGGCGGACAAAACCAGCGCCGCCAGCCAATGTCGCGAACGGTACTGGGCCGGGGCCGGTCCGAAGGCGAGCCAGCTCAGCCCCGCCGCCACCACCACGATGGCGTCCCAACTGGCCCGCTGCCAGTAGCCACCCCCGAGGTGCAACCACATGCCGAATTCGTCGAAGGTGAGGGCCAGTCCCACGCCATACAGGGCGGCGGCCCAGCGGCGGTCGCGGGGCGGTTGGAGCAACAGCCAAGCACCCACTCCGACCAGGAGGAAGATTCCGTGATTGAGGTGATGGACATGCGTCCCGCCCACGTAGAGATAGAGGTCGGGGAGCTTCTGCGCCATGATGAGAAACACTAAGACGCGCGAGACGATGAAGGTGGCCAGGAAAACGAACAGGACGATTCGCGCCAGTTCACGCGGCGCGGGTGTGGACGTAGCCGCGCGGGCCGCTGTGGCGTCCGCTTGATCTATCGGGAGGTCAGGTTGCATGGTTGAACCTCCGGCCCCGGTGTCGGTTGGCAGTGCGCGTGCCGCGACGCATCGTGCCCCGGAACTACCACGGGCTGGACTACGAGTGCTACGGATCCGGGTTCTCGACCGGGCCCTGAGCAATCGGCAGCACGATGCCGAAGGTAGTGCCGCGGCCGACCTGGGTTCGATATTGCAGCGCGCCGCCGTGCTTGTCCACGATGCGCGCGGCAATCGAAAGCCCAAGGCCAGTCCCCGCTTCCTTGGTGCTGAAGAACGGGTCGAACAGACGTTTCTCAACCTCCGGCGGGATGCCCTTACCTGTGTCGGCCACTTCCAATACGGCGACTTCTTGGACGCGTCCGTTGAGTTTCGTCTGACTGGCGCGCGCGCGCAGCGTCACCGTGCCTTCTTGTTCAATCGCCTCGGCGGCGTTGCGAACCAGGTTGACAAGCACCTGTTTAATCAACGCCACGTCCATCGAAACGAGCTGCTCCGTCTGGGAATCTAGCGTCAGTCGAATCTGCTTCTGTTCCAGCGCCGCAGCCATGAGACTATGCACTTCGCGCAGCGGCGTGTCGGCCCGCATAACCTTGAACTGCGGTTCTGAGGGGCGCGCGAACCGGAGCACGTCCTGCACGATGCGTTCGAGCCGCGCGATTTCGTCACCGATCATCATCGTGTCGGACAAGGCGGCGTCGTTGCCTTTAATGTGTTTGGCCAGCGTATAGAGGCGCGCTTTGATTGAAGTGAGCGGGTTGCGGATTTCGTGGGCGATGCCGGCGGCGAGTGTACCGAGCGTGGCCAGCTTCCCCTGCCGTTCCAGGACCACTTCGCTCTGGACGAGCCGCGTGCGGAGGGGCGCAATCAGGTCGCGATAAACAAACCAGCCAAGTCCGCCCATGAGCGCCAGTGACATCCCAGCGCTGCCGAAGAGGAGGAAACGCAAATGGCCGAGCTGGGCGTTGGCCTGACTTAGGAAGCCTTCCCGCGCCTCGCCGTGGGCCTCGGCAAGTTGTTGGCCCAAGGCCAGCAGGCGGTCGGCCTTGCTCTCGAATTCCGTGATGTCGGGGAACACTTGCGGGTGGACCTCGACCGGCGGTCGGGTGGCTTGCACCTGTCGGGCGGCCTGGACGTAGCTGTCATACGCCGCGTTGAGCTGCTGAAGCAGGTCGCGTTCGCGTTCCGTGTGGAGTTGTGACGACTGCTCATCCAGCCATTGATCCAGGTCGTGGCTGGCGCGCTCGAATTCGCTCCAGAGGGCCGGCTCACGCCGCACCGCGAAGCGTAGCATCGAGTTGTTCAGCGCCAGGAGCCGGCGCTGGAATTCGTCGGCCAGACGGAAGCGGGCCAGATGCGCGTCCGTCAAGCGGCGTTGCAGTTCCTCCACGCGGCGGCCCGAGTTCCAGACGGCCCACACACTCAGGCCGGCAAACAGGGCGATGGCTCCGGCCAGCAACACCAGACGGACGGAAAAATATGAGCGCAATGGCGTCACACCCAGACGTGCCGCGCGCGTCAGGCGTGCGCGGCCAATCCATTGGACAACGACGGCGGCGCACCGTTCAACGGTGTCACGCGCGCATCTTGGCGGGGGACTGATAACCGCATTCTCAGGGCATGGCAAGCGGCTGACCGAACTGCGCAGTTGGGAGAACCGGACTTCAGCGCAAGGTGCTGCTTCCCAACCTGCGCCTGCCGGTGGCACGGCCAAAGCTCCGGACCGGGTTAACCGCCCGCTGCCGGGCAGCGGGCAACATGAGAAAGAACGAAACACGACTGACAGTTATGAAAACCACATCCGACATGCTCAAGACGACGGCGCTGGCGCTGGGGGTTCTCTGCCTGGGTCTGGCGGGCGCCACTGCGGCCGACTCACCGAAGCTCCAAACCCAGAGGGGCTTCATCCAGTCCGTGGAC
>JANWXR010000078.1 GCA_025057205.1 Anaerolineales bacterium
GTCGAGGGCGTGACGCTGCGCACGCAATGGGAAGCCCTGGAATACCTGCGTGCGCTGGGGTTCCCGGTACCCGACGCTGCGCGGCGCTTCGAGTCGCTGGATGAGGCGCTGGCCTACTGCGAGCAATGGTCGGCCAGGCGCGACGAGCTACCGTTCGAGGCGGACGGCATGGTTATCAAGCTGGACGACCTGCAGCTGGCCGCCGACCTGGGCGTAGTCGGCAAAGACCCGCGCGGCGCCATCGCCTACAAGTTCCCGGCGCGCGAGGTCACCACCGTACTCAACGACATCGGCGTCAATGTGGGCCGCACGGGCGTGCTCACGCCCTACGCCGTCCTTGAGCCGGTGGAGGTCGGCGGCGTCATCGTCAAACAGGCCACGTTGCACAACTTCGATTACATCGTCGAGAAGGACATCCGCCTCGGCGACCGCGTTTTGCTCAAGCGCTCCGGCGATGTGATTCCGTACGTCATCGGCCCGGTGGTGGAGGCGCGCACGGGGCGGGAGCGCGTGTACACGCCGCCGACCGCCTGTCCCGCCTGCGGCGAAGCGGTGGAGCGGCTGGAGGGCGAAGTGGCGCTGTACTGCATCAATAGTGCCTGCCCCGCTCAGCTGACGCGCGGCGTCGAGCACTTCGCCGCCGTGATGGATATCGAGACCTTTGGAGAGAAAGTCGCGGCGCAGGTAGTGGCGCAGGGCCTGGTCGAGGATGTGGCCGACATCTTCACTCTGACCAAAGAGCAGTTGCTGAAGCTGGAGGGCTTCGCGGAGAAGAAGGCGCAGAAGCTGCTGGATGCCATCGCCGCTGCGCGCACGCGCCCGCTGCACCAGCTGATTTCGGCGCTCGGAATTCGCGGGGTGGGGGAGGTGGCTGCGCGCGATTTAGCCAGCCACTTCGGTTCGCTCGATGCGCTGGCGCAGGCCGGCGTCGAGGACTTACAGCAGATCGAGGGCATCGGCCCGAGCGTCTCGCAGGCGGTGGTGGACTGGTTCGCGAGCAAGCGTAACCGGTTGGTGCTGAAGAAGCTCAAGCAGGCCGGCGTCTGGCCGACCGCCGAGGTGCGCCGCGCCGGGGCGACCTCCGGCCCGTTTGCCGGGCAGACGTTCGTCATCACCGGCACGCTGCCCACCTTCAGCCGCGATGAGGCCAAGGCTTATATCGAGGCGCGCGGCGGCAAGGTCACCGATAGCGTCAGCAAGAAAACCACCTACCTCGTGGTCGGTGAGTCGCCCGGCTCCAAGCTGGCGAAGGCGCAAAGTCTGAACATCCCCATCCTCGATGAGGCGCAGTTGCGTGCTCTGGGTGGCTGAGGGACAAGGCGCACACATAGGGGCGCAATTTTGTCTCGCGCCAAGTCGCTAAGCCGCCAAGATATTGCGCCTTTGCGTGAGACCCTCGTCGGACTTAGGAGAGCCGCGAAGTATCAATGTCTGACCGCATCATCGCCAAAATCGAGTATTGGCGCGAGCGCGTGGGCCGGACTCAAGCCGAGGGCCTGTACTTCTTCAATGAGCCGGTCGAAGCCATCCTCTCACCGACGCGGGTGCGCGTGCGCGGGCGCGAGATGCTGATGTTCGCCTCCTACAGCTACCTGGGACTGCTCGGCGATCCGCGCCTGAACGCCGCCGCGCAGGCCGCCGTCGCCGAGTTCGGCACCGGCACGCACGGCGTCCGCCTACTGGCCGGCACACTCCAGTTGCACCATGAACTTGAAGTTGCGCTGGCCAACTTTACCAACCGCGAAGCCGCGCTGACTTTCTCCAGCGGCTATGCTACCAACCTGGCCGCCATCTCGGCGCTGGTGGGGCGGCGCGATGTGGTCATTTGCGATAAGCTCGATCATGCCAGCCTGCTAGATGGCTGTGCGCTCTCTGGCGCGGAGCTGGTACGCTTCCATCACAACGACCTGGCCGACCTGGAGCGTTGCCTGAAGCGCGCTGCGCCGGAGGCCACGAAGCTTGTGGTCGTGGATGCCGTCTTCAGCATGGATGGCGACATCGCCCCGTTGCCCGGCCTGGTGGAGCTATGCCGCGCCTACAACGCCTGGCTGATGGTGGACGAGGCCCACTCGCTCGGCGTGCTCGGCGCTACCGGGCGTGGCATCGAGGAGCACTTCGGACTGGACGGCGTGATTGACGTGAAGATGGGCACGCTGAGCAAGGCCATCCCCTCGGTGGGCGGCTACCTGGCCGGCAGCGCCGGGCTGATCCAGTTGTTTCGCCACGCCGCCCGGCCTTTTATCTTCTCCGCGGCGCTGCCGCCGCCGCAGGTCGCTGCTGCCAAAGCCGCGCTCGATGTCATGCTTGCCGAGCCAGAGCGGGTGGCCCGCGTGCAGGCCAACGCCTGCTACTTGCGTGAACGACTACGCGCGCTTGGCTTCAATATCCTGAACTCCGAGACCGCCATCGTGCCGCTCATCTGTGGCAGCGATGAATGCGCCTACCAGATGGTGCGCGAGTGCCAGCAGCGCGGCGTGTTTGTGCTGCCCGTCGTTTCGCCCGCTGTGCCGAAAGGGATGGCGCGCCTGCGCGCTACCGTTACCGCCGCCCACACGCGGGATGAGATAGATTGTGCGCTGGAGGTCTTTGCCGAAGCGGGAAGGGCATTAGGAGTAATTTGACTCCGAGACTTTTTGATTGACCCAATCGGAAGGGATTGCCCGCCGTGTCTGCGCCAAAGCTTACCCTAAAATCGGGCCGTGAGAAGTCGCTGCTGCGCCGCCACCCGTGGATTTTCTCCGGCGCAGTGGAGCGCCTAGAGGGCGACCCGCAGCCGGGCGACACGGTGGAGGTGTACGCCGCCGACGGCCGCTGGCTGGCCCGCGCTGCCTACTCGCCGCGCTCCCAAATCCGTGCCCGCGTCTGGACCTTCGCCGAAGATGAGCTGGTTACGCCCGAATTCCTCCGCAGCCGCTTCGCCCGCGCCCTCGCCGCCCGCCAATCATCCGTCTTCAGTCTTCAATCATCCGCCAACCACCAACTATCCGCAGCCCGACTGGTCAACGCCGAGTCCGATTTCCTCCCTGGCCTGATTGTGGACCGGTACGCCGATTGGCTGGTGTGCCAGTTTCTCTCCACAGGGGCGGAGAAGTGGAAACGCGAGGTTGTGGCCGTGCTGGACGAGCTGGTCCCGAACGCCGGCATCTACGAACGCTCGGACGTAGACGTGCGCGCGAAGGAAGGCCTGCCGCCTGTCACCGGCGTGCTGAGCGGTGCACCGCCGCCCGAACTGGTGGAGATCGAAGAACACGGCTGCCGTTTTCTGGTGGACGTGCAGCGCGGGCATAAGACCGGCTTCTATCTCGACCAGCGCGACAACCGCGCGCTGCTGGCCGGGTACGCGAGTGGGCGCGAAGTGCTGAATGCCTTCGCCTACACCGGCGGCTTCGGCGTGCTGGCGCTGAAGGGTGGGGCTGCGCACGTCATCAATCTCGACTCATCCACTGCTGCACTTGAGCTGGCGCAGCGCAACTTCGAGTTGAGCGGTTTTGACGGGAGGCGCGCCACGCACCACATCGGCGACGCCTTTGCCGTATTGCGCCAGTACCGCGACGCGGGGCGGCAGTTCGACCTGATTGTGCTTGACCCGCCCAAGTTCGCCGAGAGCCAGAGCCAGGTAGAGCGGGCGGCGCGCGGCTACAAGGACATCAACTTACTGGCCTTCAAACTGTTGCGGCCCGGCGGGTTGCTGTTCACCTTCTCGTGCTCGGGCGTGATTGACTCGGCGCTGTTTCAGAAAATCGTAGCAGATGCTGCTGTGGACGCTGGGCGGGAGGCGCAAATTCTGCGACGCCTGGCCCAATCTGCCGATCATCCCGTGGCGCTGAGTTTTCCGGAGGGAGAGTATTTGAAAGGGCTGGTCTGCCTGGTTGAATAACTCACCTTACGCAGTGTGCACGCAAAACATGTCAGCTACACCTTGAGGGGACGGCGAGCGAATCCAGAGCGGCAGTCGAAGGGGCGGCGCGCGTTCCCTGACAACCTTTGCGTGCACATCCTCACGTAGCGGGTTGAGCCGGCTTGAGTTCCCGTGGGGTAGCAAGAGCAGATTGGATGGCGCGCAAATACAGTTTTGACTTGAGAGCAAAGGGATTGAGTGTTGTGTCATCTTTGAGCGGTTCGAGTTTGATATAACCTCACAAAGCCGCAAGGAGGTGGTTGGTTGGCGTGGTCACTGGCTGTGATATAAGCACGTCATAGAGTTGAGGCCCTTGACATTCCGCTGGCGAGAATGGTCGTAGCGCCGGCGAAGGATGCCATTTTTGTCTGTGTATGGCTTCTCGGCGATACTGTCGTCCACAATCATGACGCTATTCTCACTTTCTACCTGACGCATGTGTGACTCCACTGAAAAAACTGTGATCTCACCGTGAAGCCGCGAAGAGTGCGGCGAACAGCGCGGGGGATTCGCTTTTGTTCTTCTTGGCGTTCTTAGCGTCTTCGTGGCTCAAATGGATTTTATTTCAGTAGAACCATGTGTGATTTGACCATCCGCCCTTAGGTCCGCCGAAGCTTTCTCTGGCCTGGCCAGCATCCGTTGTATCCGGTTGTGGCTAATTTCTCCGTTCAGCAAAGACGCCAAACCGGCGGCTGGCGTTTGCCCGAAGGCACTTATCAGATAATCGCTGTATAAGTCAAAGAGTTTGTCGTTTTTCATGCCTTAGAGAAGAGAGAATTCCTGATGGATTTACGGTTCCGTAGTAGAAACTCGCTAAAAACAGGTCGAATTTTGCATGCCTTGCCCTAAATCGAGCTGGAAACCGCTCTGGGTTTACTCAAAGCTGCGTAAGGTGAGACTTAAGACGCTCTCTTATAGTTCTCCCTTCAGCCCCGAACGCAACACCTCTGCGTAAGCCCTGACTCGCTGGGCGCGCAGCTCACGCTTATGGCCGAGCAGGCCCTTCGTCCATTCGAGGGCTAGCTGCACCGCGAAGTTCGCCAGTAGGTACAGCCGCAGGGCTTCGGCCACGGTGACGCCATGATACTTGCAAAAGTAGCGTATCTTGCTGGTGTTGAAGCGGATATGAGTGGCCGCCGGGACCTGCGCGCTGGAGCGTGCCTCGTGGTGGAGGATGCGCGCCGCTGGCAGGTGCACGACTTTCCAGTTGGCAGCCTTCATGCGCCGGCACAAATCCAGCTCCTCCGAATACATGAAGAACCCTTCATCGAAGCCGCCAACCTGTTGGTAAGCTTCGCGCCGCAGGAGTAGTGCCGCGCCTACGAGCCAATCCACCTCTGCTGGCTGCTCAGCGGGCAGGTCGCGCGCGTAGTAGCGGTCGAGCACGGAGCGCGGGGCGAGCGGTTGCAGCCAGGTGCTCTCGAAGAGGGCGGTGAGGAGGGTGGGGAAACGCCGGCGGGTGGATTGCGGCACGCCGTCGGCGTAGACGAGTTGTGGGCCGAGCACACCCACCTGCGGATGCGTGTCCATGTACGCACACATCACACTCAGGGCATCGCCCACCACTTCAGTATCGGGGTTGAGTACGAGTAGATAGTCGCCGCGCGCGTGTTTCAGCCCAAGGTTGTTGCCGCGGCTGTAGCCGAGGTTGACTTCGCTTGCGATCAGTCTGACGGAGGGGAACTCATCCCGGACTATCGCCGCCGAGCCGTCGCTCGATGCCGAGTCCACCACGATGACTTCGGTTTGTGGATCGTTCAGCGGCAACGAATGTAGGCAGGCGCGCAGCAGCTCGCGCACATTCCACGAGACGATGATAACGGAGAGCCGGGGCACGCGGGGATTGTAAACGAAAACACTCGCCCCCCTCTTGCAACCACCACCGTAGGCGCCGGTAACATGCGCCTACGGATGCGCTCACACGTCGCGTTCTACGAAGATTTCAACCAAGTCGTGCAACGCTTGTCTGTGCGCGTTATCTGGGACTCCAGACAAGGCGGCCTGCGCACGACACACAAAGGCTCGTGCTTCGTCACGCGCGGCCTCGATTGCTCCCGAAGTGCGGACGGCCTGCACCACGCGCTCGACCAGAGTTGCATCGCCCGTACGACCATCGAGCAGCCGGGCGAGGTTGGGATCTTCGGGATTCTGGTCCAGGTAGCACAATACTGGCAAAGTAATCAGCCCTTGGCGCAAATCGCTGCCAGCCGGTTTGCCCAGATGGCTCTCATCCGAAGTGAAATCCAGGATGTCATCCACAATCTGGAAGGCCATGCCGGCTTCTTCCCCATAGCGACGCATGGCAGCAATGTAGTCCGCTTCGGCCTCCGCCAGCAGGGCAGGGGACTCCGCAGCTACTGCGAAGAGCGAAGCCGTCTTACCGTAGATGCGCCGGAAGTAGTTTTCGCGCGAAGCGACGCCGTGGCCTAGGAAAAGTTGCGTCAATTCGCCGTTGACGATGGTCATCAGCGTCCGGGCGAAGGCTTTCATCACCGGCACGCTCTCGGCCTCGGCGGCCAGTTCGGCGGCGCGGGCAAACAGAAAGTCTCCGGCCAGCACGGTCGCCGCCGGTGTCCATTGCGCGTTGAGCGTCGGAAGGCCGCGGCGCAGCAGCGAGCCGTCTACCAGATCATCGTGCACCAGGGAGGCCGTGTGCAGCATCTCGATGGCGCTGGCCAGGGCGATGGAGCGCTCCCGGGGAGCATCGAAAAGGCGTGCTGCCAGCAGAGTCATGGCGGGCCGGACGCGCTTGCCGCCGGCAGCCAGCAGGTGGTTCATCGCATAGGTCAGGGACGCATGCTGCTCCATCGTCACCGCCCTCATGCGCGCTTCGACGGCGCGTAAATCGGTTTGGACCGGTGCCAGGATGTCCGTCAACGTTCGGGCTTGCAGGTGAGGTAGTGTCATCGTTGTCAACATACGATACTCCTGATTACCACCGGAATAAGCGCGCCGCGTTTTGCGTGGTGGCGACGGCAATCGTTTCAAAAGAGCTGTTGCGGATTACGGCCAGCTGCGCTACGACTTCTCTGACGTAAGCCGGCTCGTTGCGTTGTCCGCGCCACGACTGCGGCGTGAGATACGGCGCGTCGGTCTCGACCAAAATCTGTTCTAGAGGCACGCTGGCAAACACCGCCCGCAACACATCGTTCTTTCTATAGGTGATTGGACCATCCACGCCCAGAAAGAAACCCAGGCTTACGGCCTCTTCTGCTAGCGGGTGGTCACCGGAGAAAGCGTGCAGCACACAGCCTGCCACCGGGCGCAAGTCACGCAGGACGGCCAGCACTTCTTCATGCGCATCCCGGTCGTGAATGATCACGGGTTTGCCTAGGTCATTCGCCAGTTCGAGTTGCGCGCGAAAGACGGCCTCCTGTTCCGTTCGTGATAATTTTCTCCAATACAAGTCTATCCCAATTTCCCCGATTCCGACAACTTTTGGATGCTTTGCCAGGGAACGAATTTCGACCAAAGCGGCGGGGGTGGCCTCGGCGGCAAAATTAGGATGGAGGCCGACAGCGGCGTACACCACCGGGTGCTGCTCGGCCAAAGCCACGGCGCGGCGACACGCAGCCAGGTCAACGCCTGGGATCAAGATGCGCTCGACACCTGCGGCCAGCGCTCGCTCAATTACCTGTTCACGGTCGGCGTCAAACTCCGGAAAGTCCAGGTGGCAATGGGTGTCAACCAGCATGAAAAAATCCACAGTGTCTCCCAGATCCCACAGATTGCCGCTTCTGTGAAATCTGTGAAACCTGTGGATGGTCGAGCGTGGGAGAGCGCTGGGTTACTTCAGGCCGGCGAGCCGTAAGCCGTCTTCTAGCACCGGCCTGACGCGCGCCGGGTCGAGCACTTCGCAGTATACGCGGATGATCGGTTCGGTGCCGGAGAAACGGATCAGGCACCAGCCTGCGCCATCGGCGAACACAAACTTGAAGCCATCGGTCGTGTCAATGCGCTCAACCGTCAGCCCGCCGAGCGAAATGCCCGGCTTTGCGGTGGCGACCTTCTGGCGGACGCTCTCGCGCTGTTCGGTGGGGAAGAGTGTATCTACCCGGTCGTAGTAGTGTGCGCCGACTTTCTCGTAAAGTGACTGAAGCAATTGGGAGGGCTTCTTGCCGGTTTTGACCATGAAGTCGAGGAAGAGCAAGTTGCCGAGGATGCCATCGCGCTCCGGCACATTGCCCCTAAAGGCGTAACCGCCGCTCTCTTCGCCGCCGATCATCGCCCCGGTCTCTATCATTTTAGGTGCGACGTACTTGAAGCCGACGCCTGTCTCGTACACCGGCACGTTGTAGAGCTTACCGAGCTTCTCAAGCATCGCGCCGGCGCTGAGGGTTTTGACGATCGGCCCGCGCTGGCCGCGCACCTCAAGCAGATAATAGGCAAGCAGGGCAAAGACCTGCAATTGATTGAGGAAGCGGCCGTTTTCATCGCCGATACCCATGCGGTCGGCGTCACCGTCGGTGATGAGCAGCACATCGGCGCCGCGCTCCACTGTGGTGCGCAGGCCCACGTCCACGTTGGGCGGGATCGGCTCCGGGCGGCGCATCTCCGGGAAGGACGGGTTGCGCGTGGCGTGTATCTCTTCAACGACTGTCTTGCCACCGGCAAGCAGGCGCGGGAACCAGCCGCCGCCGTTGCCCCACATCGCATCCACCAGCACCTTCAGCCCGGCGGCCTTGATGGCCTCCAGGTCTACCAGCTTCTTCAGATTCTCAATGTACGCCACAGAGGCGTCGAACT
>JANWXR010000079.1 GCA_025057205.1 Anaerolineales bacterium
GCGAAAGTGCGCCTCGGCCAGGGCGGCACGCATGCGCTCATCCGCTGCCAGTTCCGGTATGCTCCAGTGTCGCAGCGCAGCAGCATAGTCTTTCTTGCGAAAGGCGTTCAGGCCCTGATTTTTTTGTTGAACAGAATCCAAGCGCGCTGCGCGCTTTTTTGACATGATGCTCGCCGAGCGTTGTGAGAGTTTGTCCAATGCAGATGCTGCGCCCTTATTGTAACTCGGCTTATGGCGGATGCGAAGCAGCCCGCAGCAGCGCCGCAGCTTTAAGGCAACGCTGCGCGCTTCGCGTTATACTCCGAGCTGTATCACGGCAACAGGAGTAAGGACTATGGCGAAGAGAATGGCAACCGCAAGAAACGTGCTGGGCGGCCCGCTCGAGGAGTGTTCAACTGCGCCGCTGACCGGATTCTACCGCGACGGCAGCTGCAACGTCGGGCCGGACGACTTTGGCGTGCACGCCGTGTGCGCGGTGATGACCGAGGACTTCCTCAAGCTGACGCTGGAACAGGGCAACGACCTGATCACGCCCATACCCGAATACGGCTTCCCCGGCCTGCGCCCCGGCGACCGATGGTGCGTGTGCGCTGCGCGCTGGCAGGAGGCGCTGGAGTTCGGCGTTGCGCCCCCGGTGGTGCTGGAGGCCACGCACGAAGCCGCGCTGCAGATCGTCTCCCTCGAAGACCTGCGGCGACACGCGGTGAAGGTGTAGGCGCGCTGCCGGCTGAAACTGAGCGGGCGCCGATTGCTCGTCCGTGACCGTTTTCATTCCATCTACGCCATGCCTGTCAGCAGGTGCGTTCGTATGCATGTAAAGGTTGTCGGGGAACATGCTGCTCCTTCGTCCCTCAGCGGGCTTCGCAAAGCGAAGCCACGCCCGGGATGTCCTGCGCGGCGGACATCCTGAGCGGGCGCCGAGTGGAGCCGAAGCGGCAGCTAGAGGACACCCGCCGCTTCCCTGAAAGAACTATGATCTCACCGCGAAGCCGCGAAGAGCGCCAATTGCTCTCAGGTCAGAACTGTATTTGCGCGCCATCCAATCCGCTTTTGCTACCCTGCGGGAACTCAAGCCTGCTCAACTCGCTGCGTAAGGTGGGTTCATATTCAGCACCTCGCGGATGTGCGTTAGCGCCCAGTCGAGCGCCTCACGCTCTATAATGAGTGGCGGTGCGAAGCGAATAACGTGCTCGTGAGTCTCTTTGCACAGCAGACCACGCTGTTGCAGCGCCTCACAGAAGCGCCGCGCGCCGCCTGCTTCCGGCTTCAGCTCTACGCCGATGAGTAGCCCCTTGCCGCGCACTTCCTTCATGTGCGGGCTGGGAATCTCGGCCAGCCGCTCTTGGAAGTATTCGCCCAGCTCAGCCGCGCGTTCGGCCAGTTTCTCCTCGCGGATGACGCGCAGGGAAGCGCGGGCGACCGCTGCACCGAGCGGGTTACCACCGAACGTCGAACCATGCTCGCCGGGCCGGAACAAGCCGAGCACGGGACGGTTGGCTAGCACGGCGGACACGGGGTACATGCCACCGCCGAGCGCCTTGCCCAGCACCATCACATCCGGGCGCACGCCTTCGTGGTCGCAGCAGAACAGCCTGCCGGTTCGCCCCAGCCCGGTCTGGATTTCGTCAGCGATGAAGAGGACGTTGTGTTTGCGAGCAATCTCGGCCACCGACTTCAGATAGCCAACCGGTGGCACGACTACGCCGGCCTCGCCTTGAATGGGTTCGAGCATGATGGCGCAGGTGTAGGGCGTGATGGCGGCCTGGATGGCAGCGGCGTCGCCGTAGGGTACGAGCCGGAAGCCGGGCGTGAACGGTCCGAAGTCGTAGCGGTAGAGCGGCTCGGTAGAGAACGAGATGACGGTAGTAGTGCGACCGTGAAAGTTGCCTTCGGCCACAATGATCTCGGCCTCATAGCGGGGGATGCCTTTGACTACGTAGCCCCACTTGCGCGCAATCTTGATGGCCGTCTCCACTGCCTCCGCGCCGGTGTTCATCGGCAGGGCCATGTCATAGCCGGTCATCTCGTACAACTCCTTGTAGAACAGACCAAGTTGGTCGTTGCGGAAGGCGCGCGAGGTGAGCGTGACCTTCTGCGCTTGCTCCACAAGCGCGGCAATGATGGTCGGGTGGCGATGTCCCTGGTTCAGCGCTGAGTACGCTGATAGGCAATCCAGGTATCTGCGGCCTTCCACATCCCACACCCAGACGCCCTCAGCGCGCTCGATGACCACGTCCAGTGGATGATAGTTGTGGGCGCCGAAGGTCTCTTCTAGTGCGATAAAGTCTTTGGCGTGCATCACCTTCTCCTGAGACAAGAGTAAGCCACGCATTTCGGCGTGACCTACGCGGAAGAGTCCAGGCTCACGACGAAAGCCCAGCTTACTTGCGCCGCGCTGCCGTTCGTTTGCCGCGCGCGGCGGTGGCGCGTGCCGGCGTTCTCTTCGGCTGCTCGGCCAACAGGTGGACGAGGATGGCCTTTTGCGCGTGCAGGCGGTTCTCGGCCTGTGGGAAGACGACGGACTGCGGGCCGTCCATCACCTCGTCGGTGATCTCTTCGCCGCGGTGCGCGGGCAGGCAGTGCATGACGATGGCGTCCGGGCGGGCCAGCGCCAGCAGCTCGGCGTTAACAGTGTAGCCGGCGAAGGCGGCGCGGCGCTTTTCGGCCTCGGCCTCTTGGCCCATGCTCGTCCACGTGTCGGTGTAGACCACGTCCGCGTCGCGCACGGCTTCGCGTGGGTCGTTGAGCAGCGTAATCTGTGAGCCGGATTCGCGGGCGAACTCCTGCGCCAGCTCCACCGGTCTGGGCGCAAGTTCGTAGCCCAGCGGCGAAGCGATGGTGAAGTGCGCACCCAGCTTGGTGCAGATATGCAGCAGCGAGACCGCCACGTTGAAGCCATCGCCGACGTAGCTGACACGCAGGCCCTTGAGCCGGCCCTTGTGCTCTTGGATGGTGAGCGCGTCGGCCAACGCCTGGCAGGGATGGTTGTAGTCGGTCAGGCCGTTGATGACGGGCACGCTGGCCCATTGCGCCAGCTCGAGGATATGGCGATGCGAAAAAGTGCGGGCCATGATGGCATCCACGTAGCGAGAGAGTACGCGGGCCACGTCGGCTACGCTCTCGCGTTTGCCCAGCCCGATCTCGTCGGGCGAGAGGTAGAGTGCGTCGCCGCCTAAGTGGCGCATCGCCATGTCGAACGAGACGCGCGTGCGCAGCGACGGCTTCTGGAAGATCATCCCCAGCACCTTGCCCTTGAGCAGGGGGCGGTTGCCGCCACGCTGCCATTCCTTTTTGAGTTTCACGGCTAGGTCGAGCAAGTACTGGAGTTCTTCGGGGGAATAGTCGGCGATGTGAAGAAAGTGGCGCATGGGAATTCCTGAGGGTGAGTAGCTTGGCTAGTATGCTATCATAACGCTCGGCGAGAGGAGGTCGCCGTGACGGCAGTGAGCGCAACGGTCGAGACGCCGGCCACGGAACAGGCCCGGCTGAAAATGACGTACGACGAATACCTGGCCTGGGCGGGCGAGGAGAACTTCCTGGCGGAATGGGTGAATGGGGAGGTCATTGTTCATATACCTGCGACGCAACTGCATCAATCGGTCAAGATTTTCCTTGTGCAATTCTTGAACTCATTCGTCAGGCTGTTTGGATTGGGTCGCGTGCTGGACGCACCGTTCGAGATGAAACTCTCGCCGAGCGGCCCGGCCCGCGAGCCGGATGTGTTGTTCGTCGCGAACGTCAATCTCGACCGGCTGGGTGAGCGGCGGCTGAACGGCCCTGCCGATCTCGCCATCGAGATCGTCTCCGATGACAGCGTGGTCCGCGACCACGAAGATAAGTTCTTTGAGTATGAGGCCGCTGGCCTGCCCGAGTATTGGATCATTGACCCGCGACCGCAGCGCCGGCGCGCTTACTTTTACCAGCTTGACGAGCGGGGCCGCTATCAGCCCGTTACCCTGGCCGCAGGTGAGGTCTATCATTCGCGCGTCCTGCCCGGCCTCTGGCTCAAGCCTGACCGGCTGTGGCAGGACCCGCTGCCCGACCCACTGACGACGCTGGCGCAGGTGGTCGGGGCGGACAAGATGATTGAGTTCATCCGCACCGGCGAACATCGTAGCGCCCCGTTTGGTCAACGGCTGTAACGGATGGGCAAAGCTAAGTTTTACCGCTGAGGTCGCCGAGCACGCGGAGATATATCGAAGAAACCCTGCGCTCTCCGCAAGTTCATCCGTTCCATCCGTGAGTGCACTGCAAAAAGAAAGTTTCACCGCTGAGACCGCCGAGCACGCAGAGATATTTCGAAAAAACTCTGCGCTCTCCGCGAGTCCATCCGTTCAATCCGTTCAATCCGTTCAATCCGTTGATCACTTCTTCGCCCCAAATTTCTCCAACAGCAAATCTTTCAACGTTGGGCGGCCGATCTCCTGCAGCTCGTAGCGCACGCGCTGAGCGGGCTTGTCCAGCTTGAGCACGCGGCGCAGGTCAATCGGCGTGCCGATCAGCACCAGGTCGGCGGGCGTGTTGCGGATGGTCTGCTCCAGTTCGCGAATCTGCTCGCTGCCGTAGCCCATCGCCGGCAACACGTTGCCGGTGGTCGGGTATTTGCCGTAGGTCTCGGAGATGGAGCCGACAGCGTAGGGGCGCGGATCAATGATCTCGGCTGCGCCAAAGCGTTCGGCGGCGACCCAGGCGGCGCCGTACGCCATCTCGCCGTGGGTCAGCGTCGGGCCGTCTTCGATGACCAGCACGCGCTTACCTTTAATGGCAGTCGGGTCTTCGACGGTGAGCGGCGACGCAGCTTCGATAATCGTCGCGCGCGGGTTCATGGCCTGGATGGCGCGGCGCACGGACAGCACGTTGGCGTGGTTGGCCGTGTCCACCTTGTTGAGGACCACTACATCGGCCAGCCGCACATTGGCCTCGCCGGGGTGGTAGCTTGACTCATGGCCGGGCCGGTGCGGGTCGGCGATGACGATGTGTAGGTCGCTCTTAAAGAAGGGCAGGTCGTTGTTGCCGCCGTCCCACAGGATGATGTCGGCCTCTTGCTCGGCCAGCCGCAGAATCTTCTCGTAATCCACGCCTGCGAATACCGTTACGCCCCGGTCGAGGTGCGGCTCGTACTCCTCGCGCTCCTCGATGGTGCACTGATACTCGTCCAGGTCGTCGTAGTCCGCGAAGCGCTGGGCCGTCTGCGTGATCAGGTTGCCGTAGGGCATAGGGTGGCGCACGGCGGCGACGGCGTAGCCCAGCTCGCGCAGGATGTCGGCGACGCGGCGCGTGGTCTGCGATTTGCCGGAGCCGGTGCGCACCGCGCCGATGGAGACCACCGGCTTGCGCGAACGCAGCTGGGTGGCGTGCAGGCCGAGCAGCCGGAAGTTCGCGCCGGCGGCCAGCACCTTGGAGGCCTGGTGCATGACGTAGCTGTGCGGCACGTCGCTGTAGGAAAACACCACCTCGTCAACGTGTAGCTCGCGGATCAGATCAAGCAGTTCGCCTTCGGGGTAGATGCGGATGCCCTGGGGATATAACTGGCCGGCCAGCTCCGCCGGGTACAGCCGGCCTTCGATGTTGGGAATTTGCGTGGCCGTGAAGGCGACGACCTCGAAGTCGGGGTTGTCTCGGAAGACCATGTTGAAGTTGTGAAAGTCGCGCCCGGCGGCGCCCATGATCAGAACGCGGGTTCGAGCCATAGAATTTCCTCGCTTTCCAGGGTATACACTGGGAGCATACCACACTTGACTTCAACCAGTCAGTCAGTAACGAACATCATTTCAGGCAGTCGTGCCTCAGTTACTCGCAGCAGGTCACCAACCGAACCCTGCGCAATACCAACTACTTCTCTCAACGCTGTTGAATATAATCTCAGCTAAATCGATATTGCGACTGTTTCCGTAGACTTTGCAGAGCGCGCTGGTTCTGCTCTGATGATCTCAGGCTAGTTTCTTGTCAAATAGGCAACGTGCATAGGAAACGCGTACTGTATTATTCGGCTCTCACCTTCATCTCTCTGGCTGGGGTCGCGTATGGTTTTTTCTTCTCCGAATTGTTTTTCCCCAGCGACCGGGCGCCTTGGCTCGAAATTCTGCTGACCGTTTTGAAGTGCTCGTGGCTGGTCTCGTTCCCGTACGCGCTGCTCAATTACTACTCGCTTTTTCGGTATCCGGCCCTTCTTCCGCAAGCTACGGACTTTCGGGCCGAGACCCTTCGCTCTCGGCTGTATTTTCGCTTCGTCACCCGCGGCCATAACCCGCAGCTCATCGCCGAAACGGTTGCTCACGCGCGCCGCGTGCTCAAAGATACGCTGCAGCCGCATCAATGGCTGATCGAGATAGTCAGCGACCATCCGCTGCGGGTTGACCCGTTTGACCGCCAAGTACGGCTCTTCGTGGTACCGAGCGGCTATCGCACGGCTTCGGGTGCGCTCTACAAGGCCCGCGCGTTACAGTATGCGCTGGGCGCTTCCAACGCTGCGCCCGAAGACTGGATCGTTCACCTCGACGAGGAAACGCGCTTCGATGCCGAGACCGTGCGCGCCATCGGCCAGTTCGTGGTGCAGGAGGAGCAGCGCGTGGCAGCCGCAGGCGGCCAGCCCCGCATCGGCCAGGGCATCGTCCTGTACGGGCGCGGCACAGTGATGAACTGGACGACGACGCTGGCCGACTCGATCCGCGTGGGCGATGACTACGGACGTTTTCGGCTGCAATTCGAGCAGGGCCGCGCGTTCTTCGGCATGCACGGCTCGTTCATCGTTATCAACAACAGTGTGGAGCAGGCCATCGGATTCGACTACGGCTTCGCCGGAAGTATCACGGAGGACGCTTACTTTGCGCTGATGGCCCAGTCACGCGGCGTCGGCTTTCGTTTCATCCATGCATACATGTACGAAAAGTCTCCCTTCTCGCTTGGAGACTTCGTGAAGCAGCGACGGCGCTGGTTCGGCGGCTTGTGGCTGTGCGTGCTTGATCATAACATCCCGTTTCGCCATCGCTTGGTGCTGGGCACCTTCATGGTGCTATGGTCTATCAGTTGGTTATGCATCATGATGGTGTATGTGAACATCTTCATTCCTACCGGCACGCCGCTGTGGCTGGCGGTTACGGGCGGTTTGTCGTTCTCGTACTATATGTTGCTCTATCTCGTGGGCTACTGGCGCACCTTCAACTGGCGCGATCACCCGGTTGCCTTTGTCCTCCGTCTCGTCGCGCAGGTCGTGCTCATCCCGCTCTTCTCGGTGATGGAGGCCGCCGCCGTCTTCTACGCATTGTTCGACCCGCCGAAGGATTTTTACATTGTGCAAAAGGAAGCGCCCGCGCCCGCTGCGCCGGCACGGCAGCAACTGTGGTGGCGGGCGGCCGGTGTCTGGCGACAGCTGCCCTATTGGCCGGGCAAGGTCTGGCTGCGTTGGCAGGCGTGGCAGCGGGCCGATGCCCGTGATGCGGTCACCGGCCTGTACAGTTACGACTTCTGGCTGAAGGCGATCAGGTTGCAGGGCAAGCTGCCGCTGCCGGGGCATTCAACCGCCGTCTGTTTGACGATTGAGGTAAAGGGGATTGACACGTTCACGAAAAAGGTCGGAGTGCACGCGGCCAGAACCACCCTGGCATCTATTGGCTCGGCGCTGACCCGCAGCCTGCGGTCGTATGATCTGGTCTGTCATCACGGCGAGGGCAGGTTTATGGCGGCGCTGCTGCGTTGCCCGGCGCAGTATGCCCAGACAGCCGCTGAGCGCATCGTCGGCGGCCTGAACCGCCGCCTGCTGGACGACCTCAACCACCGGCACGACGTGCAGCTCAGTCTGGCGTGGACGGTTGCCCCGGTTCACGTCAATCATCTCTCACTCGGCGCATTGGAGCAGATCACTCGCAGACTTCTGGAAGGCCCGCTGCCCAACCCAGCGAGTTGGGCAACGCCGGGGGATTGAGCGCTCACATCACCTCCGGCGCCTGAATGTCGAGCAGGCGGAGGGCGTTGGCCAGCGTCTGGCGCACGGCGGCCACCAGGTGCAGACGGGCATTCTTCATGGCTTCGCTCTCGGCCTGCAGGACGGGCACTTCATGATAGAAGCTGTGGAAGGTCTTTGCCAGGTCGTAGGCGTAGTTTGCCATGATGAGCGGTTTGTACTCCTGCGCCGCCGCCTGCACCGTGGCCGGAAAGTGGGAGAGGTGCTCGATGAGTTCGACTTCGAGCGGATGCAGTGCGTAATTGAACGAAGCGCTCGGCGGCAGGCCGCCCGCCTTCTTCAGGATGCTGCTGGCGCGCACATGTGCGTTCTGGATGTAGGGGCCGGTCTTGCCGTCGAAGCTCAGCGCCGCGTCCCACTCGAAGACGATGTCCTTGACGTTGTCCACCGACACCAGCGAGTAGATAAGCGCACCCAGGCCCACCTGCTGCGCCACCACGTCGCGCTGCTCGAGCGGCAGGTCGGGGTTCTTCTCGTCAATCGCGGCGTGCACGCGACGGCAGGCTTCGTCGAGCACGTCCTTGAACAGCACCACCTGCCCCCGTCGTGCCGACATCGCACCTTCCGGCAGGCTCACGAACCCATAGGCGAGATGATAGCACTTGGTGGCCTGCGGAAAGCCCCACAATTCCAGTATCTTGAACGCCTGCTGTAGGTGCATGCTTTGCCGACTGTCCAC
>JANWXR010000007.1:0-18925 GCA_025057205.1 Anaerolineales bacterium
GAAGCGCACGCGGGCGAGGTAACGTTTGTCTTTGGCGAGCAAGTATTCGCTCAGGCGGGTAGCTGCGCCGAGCAGGAGCACCAGCAGGCCGGTCGCCGGCGGGTCCAGCGTGCCGGCATGGCCGACGCGCTTCTCGCCCGTCCCGCGCCGGACGGCGGCGACCACGTCGTGCGAGGTCGGACCGGAGGGTTTATCTATGAGGAGAATGCCGCAGGGCAGCACGAAATGGATTGGGTTGCGTGCGGTGTTGCCGGAATGTTGTTGCGACGCCCTACACAGCGCCGCCGGAACCGTTGGCTTTGAGCAGCGCGCGCGTAGCTTCCAGCACGCGCTTTTCGGCCTCATCCAGCGGGCCGGGAATCTCGGCGCCGGCCGCCGCCATGTGGCCGCCGCCGCCGAAGGTCGCCGCGAGCGTGGCCACGTTGAGGCCGGGCACGGCGCGCCAGCTCACCTTTACACGGCCGTCGTCACGTTCGGTCAGGATTAAGGCGATGTCGGCTTCTCGCACCGAAGTGAGTGTGTTGACCAGGTCGGCGTCGCCCTGGCCATGGTAATGCGCCTGTTCCTTGTCGTGAAGCGTCAGGGTCGTCCACACGATGCGGTCCTCCAGCTTCATGCGCGAGAGGCCGTAGCCCCACAGGCGCATGGCTGCGAACGAGCGCTTGTAAAACGACAGGTCGTACACTTCCGGCAGGGACGCGCCGGCGGTCACCAGCTTGTGAGTTAGCGCCAGCGTTTTGGCCGTGACGTTGGAGGTGCGGAAGCCAAGCGTGTCGGTGATGATGCCGGCCAGCAAGCACTCGGCGACGGAGCGGGTCAGCGGCAAGCCCAGCGGCTCAAGCAATTCCGCCACCAGTTCGGCGGTGGAAGCAGCCGCTTCGTCAATCAGGTTCAAATCGGCGTAGCCGGGATTTGTGGTGTGGTGGTCGAGTGCCAGGTCAATCGGGCGCGACAGGTTTTCGCCGAGCTTACCTAGCCGTCCCACGTCGGCGGTGTCCAGCGCAACGATCAGGTCGAACTGGCCAGGCGGGTTGTCGGTGATCTCGCCGCAGGCCGGCAGGAAGCGAAAAGTATCCGGGATCGGGTCAGCGCAGGCGAAACTGACCTCTTTGCCGGCGGCGCGCAAGGCCAGCCCCAGCCCGAGCAGCGAGCCGACCGCGTCGCCGTCCGGGGAGACGTGCGTCAACAGCAGCACCCGGTTGGCGCGCGCGATGCGGCGACGCGCAGCCGCCAGAGTCGCAGGGGGGATGGCGCCGTTCGCAGGCGCAGCCGGAGTTGGCATGACTGACGGCGAAGCCGCGCGCTTACGCTTCTTTATCGCCGGGGTCATGGTTGCGGACCGCTTCATCTTTCTTGAGTTCATCCAGCAGGCGCGAAATGTTTTCCAGGTTCTCCAGGCCCGGGTCCCAGTGAAAGACCAGGTTGGGCGTGTTGCGCAATTGGATGCGGCGGCCAAGCTCGCGGCGGATGAAGCCGGCAGCGCTGCGCAGTCCCTCCAGCATCTCGCGGCGCTGCGCCTCGTCGCCGAGAGTTGAGACGTATACATCGGCCTGCGCCAGCTCGCGGTCAATCGTCACGCGCGTCACCGTTACCAGGTTAAGGCGCGGGTCTTTCAGCTCACGCTGAAGCAGGTCGGAGATTTCCACGCGCAGTTGCTCGGCCACGCGCTTTTGGCGGAGTGGGGTAGGCATAGTGGCTGGCGGATGGCTGATGGCCGATGGCAAAACGGTCTTGCGATCTGCCATGTGCCATTCTGTCGGTCGCTAATTCACCTGCTGAATGACGAAGAACTCTAGGATATCACCCACGCGCACGTCGTCGAAATCCTTGATGCCTACGCCGCATTCCATGCCCTTAGCGACCTCACGTACATCTTCCTTCTCGCGCTTGAGCGAGCCGACTTCGCCCTCGAACTCCACCTTATTCTGACGGAGCACGCGCACTTTGGCGTTGCGGCGCACCTCGCCGTCGCGGACGAGGCAGCCGGCCACATGGCCGACCTTTGGAATCTTGAACACGGCGCGCACCTCGGCGTGGCCGATGACCACCGGCTTGAACTCCGGCCCGAGCAGGCCCTTGAGCGCCTTCTCCACATCCTCGATCAAGCGGTAAATGACGTCGTATTGGCGGATGGAGATGCCGTTGGCCTCGGCCAGGCGCTGAGCAGCGGCGTCGGCGGACACCGAGAAGCCGATGATGATGGCGTGCGAGGCCGTGGCCAGCATCACGTCGTTCTCGGTGATGTTGCCGGTTTCCGCGTACAGGATGTTAATGGTCGGGCCGTCGCCGGTCTCCAGCTTCTTGAGTGAGTTGACGATTGGCTCAAGCGACCCCTGGGCATCGGCCTTGATGATGAGCACCAGCTCCTTCGTCTCGCCGGACTTAAACTTGGCAAAGATTTGGTCGAGGCTGGGCGCTTTGCCGGCCTGCTCGCTCTTGGCCTCCTTCTGTGCCAGTTTGCGTTCGGCGACGATCAGCCGCGCTTCGCGCTCGGAGCCTACCACGCGGAACAGGTCGCCGGGCACGGGCACATCGGCAAGGCCAAGCACGCTCACCGGCGTCGAGGGGCCGGCCTCGCGGATGGGCTTTCCTCTATCGTTGAACATGGCGCGGATCTTGCCGTGCGCCAGGCCGGCCACGAGCACGTCACCGGAATGCAGCGTGCCGTTCTGGACGAGCAGGGTGGCGACGACGCCGCGGGCCTTATCCAGTTCGGCTTCGAGCACCGTGCCGGAGGCCGGGGCCGCCGGGTTGGCCTTGATGCTGGTCATCTCGTCGGCTATCAGCAGGATGGCTTCGAGCAGGTCGTCAATACCAAGTTTCTGCTTGGCGGAGACCGGGACGACCATCGTCTTGCCACCCCACTCGTCGGGCGTCAGGTCAATCTCCGCAAGCTGTTGCTTGACGCGCTCCGGGTTGGCGTTGGGCTTATCAATCTTATTGAGCGCCACCAGGATGGGGACACGGGCTGCGCGCGCGTGGGCGGCGGCTTCGCGCGTCTGCGGCATCACGCCGTCATCGGCGGCCACGACCAGGATGGCGATGTCGGTAACCTGCGCACCGCGGGCGCGCATTGCCGTGAAGGCTTCATGGCCGGGCGTATCGAGGAACGTAATCTTGCGTCCGTTGTGCTCCACCTGATAAGCGCCGATGTGCTGGGTGATTCCGCCCGCTTCCTGCGCCGCCACATTGGTTTTGCGGATGACGTCGAGCAGCGAGGTCTTGCCGTGGTCCACGTGGCCGAGGATGGTGACGACGGGCGGGCGCGGTTGCAGGTTCTCCGCCTTTTCGGCGGCAATCATCTGGCGCCACTCCGGGCCGGCCTCTTCCGTTTCTTCCTTTACGGCGGGTTCGGGTGGCGTCTCGGGCCGCGCCTCGTAGCCCAGCTCGCTGGCGATCAGCGCCGCCGTTTCGAAGTCCAGCTGCTGGTTGATGTTGGCCATGACGCCGTTGCTCATCAATTGCTTGATGATGTCAATCGGGCTGCTCTTGGTCAGCGTGGCCAATTGGCGAACGGTGATGACCCCCGGAAGTTCCAACACTTTGTGCCCGTTGTCGCTCATATACACCTCCGAAGTTTGGAGCAGCGAGCGCCACCGGGCAAGCAGGGCTTGCTTACTGCGCGGGCGGCGCGGTGCTCCGAGTTGTCGGCGGCAGCTGGCGAGCGCTGCCGTCAGTCGGCGATTTCATCAGAATATTGCTGGCCGTGGGCATGCAACCTTGCCCGATCGGCGTCGCTGAGTTTCACTTTCAAGGCGCGTTCCAGCGCGCCGGTCTTCAGCGCGGTCTCCCAGCAGAACCGGCGGTCATGCAGGTAAGCGCCCCGACCGTTGGCCTTGCCGGTCGGGTCAACCTTTACCTGAACCTCACCCGTGGCGGTGATGCTGCGGACGATTCGCACCAGCTGTCGTTTTGGCAGCACGGCGCGGCAGCCTACGCACGTTCGCTGCGGGATGTGCTTGACGCGCGGGCGAGCGGCCATTACTCAGCGTCAAAGTCGAACAGGTCGCCGGCGCGGCTGGCCTTGCGCTTTCTTTGCTTAATATACACGCCCAGCTCTTCGTCGTACGTAATCTCGACTGCCGGGCGTTTCTTGCCCTTCTTCTTTTTCTTTCTATCGAACTCTTCTTCGTCGTCCTCGTCGTCTTTGGATTCGAAGTCTTCGTACTCGTCCTCTTCTTCGTTCTCGCGGGCGGGCGCCGGCGCGGCTTCAACGATGACTTCGGCCTGCGTCTCTTCGCTTGGCTCGATGAGTTCGGCCACAGAAGCAGCCGGCCGGCCGACGGCCTCAACCGGCTCCGGTTTGGGTTCGGGCTCCGGCTCAGGCTCCGGCGGGAAGGTCAACCGGCCGATCGCGTCCTTCACTTCGGCGAGGGATTGCTCGTCTATGCCTTCGACCTGAAGCAGGCGGTTCTCGTCTAGCGCCAGCGTCTCCATTACATCGCCGACGGACGTGTATTCGGCCTCGGTCAGTGCGCGATAAACCGGCTCGGGCAGGTGGAGTTCCGCGAGGTTCATCCGGCGGGCAGCGGAGGGGATGGAGGCGCGAATGGCGGCGGCGCGCTCGGCCTTGGCAGCATGCTCTTCCTCGCGGCCCCGTGCCAGGCGCTTCTCCACCATGTCCACCAGCTTGCTCAGCAGGGTGTAATCTTCCGGCGCCAGCGGTCGACCCTCCGACTTGCGTTGCAGGATGGCCTCGGCTGTGCTGATCATCTCCGCATTGAGCTGCGCCATTTCAGCGTAGCGTTCGTCCTCTCGCAGCTTGGTCATAGCGTCGTTGGCGGCCTCGGTCAGGCTCTTGATGTCAATGCGCCAGTTGGTGAGCTTGGCGGCCAGGCGAGCGTTCTGGCCGTCGCGGCCAATGGCCAGGCTGAGCTGGTCATCGGGCACCACCACCATCGCGGTGCGGCCGGAGATCGGGTCGTCGTCGAGGTAAACGGCAGTGACGCGCGCCGGGCTGAGCGCCTTGGCAATAAAGGTCGCCTGGTCCGGATTCCACTCGATGACGTCAATCTTCTCGTCGTTGAGTTCCTTGACGATGGATTGGATGCGGACGCCGCGCATGCCGACGCAGGCCCCCACAGGGTCTATGCCTTCCTGACGCGCGGCGACGGCCACTTTGGAGCGGTGGCCCGGTTCACGGGCGATGGACTTGATCTCGACCGTCCCGTTGTAAATTTCCGGGACTTCGTATTCCAGCAGACGGCGCAGCATGTTCTTGTGCGTGCGCGAGAGGATAATTTGCGGGCCGCGCGTCGTCTTGCGCACTTCGAGCACGTAGGCGCGCACTTTCTGGTGCGGGTAGTAACGCTCACCGGGCATCGTCTGGTTGCGCGGCAGCGAGGCCTCGGTGCGCCCCAGGCCAATGGTGATGGACTGAGCGTTGACGGCCTGCACCGTGCCGTTGACGATGTCGCCTTCGCGCTGGACGTACTCCTGGTACTGGCTTTCGCGTTCAGCCTCGCGCAACCGCTGGACGATGACCTGTTTGGCGGCCTGCGCGGCGATGCGCCCGAAGTCCTTGGGCGTGGACTCCACCGTCACCATGTCGCCGATCTTCGCGCCTGGGTCCACCCGGCGCGCTTCTTCCAGCGTGACCTCGGTCTTCGGCTCCACAACGTTCTCCACCACTTCCTTTTCGGCGAAGATTTTCACCGTGCCGGTGGCGATGTCCACCTTGGCCACGACGTGCTGCGCGGCGGAGGCGTTGACCGACTTGCGATACGCGGTGACCAGCGCGTTTTCCAGCGCCTCGACGATGACGTCGCGCTTGAGTTTGTTTTGTTCGATGACCTCGTTGAGGGCCAGGGTCAGTTCGCTCTTCATACCGGATTTGGCCGCCTGTTGCAACGGCCACTATAACTAAGAAACGTGGGGGCCGCCCACGTTTCAGACCACTCCTTGCTCTGAACTTGCTCCGATTTTAGCACCGGGGCCGGGGGATGGCAAGCCCACCGCCTGATGGGGTGCATTCCAGATTATTGGCCGCTCCTTCGACGTGCTTCGCGACTGCGAAGCCACGGCCCGCAGTTTTCTGCGGGCCTTCGCTCAGGATGCGGCCCCAGCCAAAAAATAGAAATGCACCCCTCGGCGACTTTGCCTTGACTTGCAGCTTCGCCTCACGCTAAAATCCGCCGCCTATGTTTAGCAGCCTAACGGAGAGACTCCAGGCCGTCTTCAACAACCTGGCGCGGCGCGGCAAGCTGAGCGAAGCCGACGTGGACGCCGGCCTGCGCGAAGTGCGCTTGGCGCTGCTCGAAGCCGACGTGCACTTCTCCGTGGTCAAGAGCTTCCTCGACCGGGTGCGCGCACGCGCCGTCGGTGCCGAGGTATCGCGGGCGCTCAACCCCGCACAGCAGGTTATCAAGATTGTCCACGAGGAGTTAATCGCTACGTTGGGCGAGCCGGGCCGGCTCAACCTGCGCGGGCCGCAGCCGCGCGTCATCCTCATGGTCGGCCTGCAAGGCTCCGGTAAGACGACCACGGCGGCCAAGCTGGCGCGCCGGCTCCGCGCTCAGGGCGAGCGCGTGCTGCTGGTCGCCGGCGACCCGTATCGCCCGGCGGCGGTCACCCAATTGGAGACGCTGGGCCGGCAGATTGATGTGGAGGTGTACACCGGCCTGGCGCGTCCCGCCGAGCTTTGCGCCGAGGCCGTCCGCGCCGCCGAGCGCCAGGGCAAGAGCGTCGTCATCATAGACACGGCGGGACGCACCCAGATCGACTCGATGATGATGAGCGAGGTGCTCGCCGTCAAACAGCGCGTCAATCCGGTCGAGGTGCTGCTGGTCGCCGACGCCATGACCGGCCAGGAGTCGGTCCGCATCGCCGAAGCCTTCCACAAACAGCTCACACTCACCGGCCTGATCCTGACGAAGATGGACGGCGACGCGCGCGGCGGCGCAGCAATTTCCATGCGCGCCGTCACCGGCGTGCCCATCAAGTTCCTGGGCGTCGGTGAAAAGATGGACGCGCTGGAACTGTTCGACCCGGCCCGCGTGGCCGGCCGCATCCTCGGCATGGGTGATGTGCTCGGCCTGATCGAGCGCGCCGAGGCGATGGACAAACAGAAGGCGCAGGAGGCCGCCGAGCGGCTGATCTCCGGCGAATTCACGCTCGAAGACTTTGTCGTTCAGTTGCGAGAGATGCGCAAGATGGGGCCGCTCGGCCAGTTGTTAGGGATGATTCCGGGGCTGTCCACTAACAAGCTACTGGTCGAGGAGCAGGCGCTGGAACGGCAGCTCAAACGCACCGAGGCCATCATCAACTCGATGACCACCCAGGAACGCCGGCATCCGGAGATCCTAAACGGCAGCCGCAAGCGGCGCATCGCCGCCGGCTCCGGGACGCAGGTTTACGAAGTCAATCAACTGCTCAAACAGTTCAAAGACATGCAGAAGTTAATGAAGCAAATGGGCGGTAAGAAGCGCTTTGGCGGTCTGAGCCTGCCGAAGTTGGGAAGATAAACACCTATCGTTCGAGTGGTCTGCGTTCCATCTCCGCGCCCGCCAGTGTGGACTTTCCTTCAAGTCCCCCTCTCCGCCGGCCACGGCGCGGTCGGTGAGGACGTTTCTCGTCACATTCGCTTTAGCACTCAGGAAAGAGAGTCAGCATGGTTCGTATCCGTTTACGCAAGGTCGGTTTCAAAGGGCAAGTGAGCTTTCGCATCGTCGCTGCTGAGCGTGAGCATCCGCGCGATGGCCGCTTCATCGAAGAACTGGGCCACTACAATCCGCGCACCCATCCCGCCACCATCGTGATTAAAGAGGACCGGCTGTATCACTGGCTGAAGAACGGCGCCCAGCCGAGCGACGCTGTCCAACAACTTCTCAAGTCCACCGGCGCGCTCGAACGCTATAACCGCTTCAAGGCCGGCGAACCCATCGAGACGCTGGTCGCCGAAGCGCAGGCGGCGGCGCAAGCGCGTAACACCTCGGCCAGTACGTTGGCCGCCTCGGCGCTGCGTGCGGATAAGCCGAAGAAGCCTAAGAAGGAAAAGAAGAGTTAGCCACGAGTGCCGGCTGTCTGGCCACTACGCTCAGTCGCCACTTGGTCTGTCATGAAAGAACTTGTCGAATACCTCGCCCGGTCGCTGGTGGATGACCCGTCGCAGGTGCAGGTGACCGAGGTGGTGACCGGCCCCGACGTGCTCATCGAGCTGCGCGTGGCTCCGCCCGATATGGGCCGCATCATCGGGCGCAACGGCAAGACGATCGGCGCCATGCGGACGCTGGTGCAGGCCTGCGCCGGGCTGGAAGCGCGCCGCGCCCAACTCGAACTGGTCGAAGACTGAGCGCAATCGCGGCGGGAGTTTGGGCCATGAATTGACACGAATGGTTGCGAAGCAGGATTCGTGACCATTCGTGCTCATTTGTGGCGGATTTATTGATGCCGGAACTGGTGACGATTGGCCGCATCGTGCGCCCGCATGGCGTGCGCGGCGAGATGGTGCTGGAGGCAGACGCCGACGTCGCCAACACGCTGGCCGGGGTGGAGACCGTGTACGTGGGCGAGCCGCCTGTGGCCTGCACACTGGTCACGGTACGCCGCCATCGTGGCCGCCTGCTCATCCGCCTGGCCGGCTGCGACGACCGCAACTTCGCCGAAACCTATCGCGGGCAGAGCGTTCGTCTGGCCCGCGCCGCCAGACCGCTCCCGCCGGGCACGTACTATTGGAGCCAAATCCTCGGACTGACGGTAGTGACGGTCGAAGGCGAGACGTTGGGCGCAATCACCGAAATCCTGGAGACCGGCGCGAACGACGTGTACGTGGTGAATGGTGATAGCGGCGAGGTGCTCATCCCTGCCGCCCCCGGCGTCGTCCAGCAGGTGGATTTGGAGCGGCAGCGTATGATCGTTCAGCTGCCGGAAGGTTTGCGATAAGTCTCCACAGGAGGGGATGGACGGCTCGGCACTGTTGCCGCCGTACGATGTTCACAATAACTTACCCCATTGACACGCCCAAAACGCCTATGCTATTCTGCCGCGCGCTTTTTACGGCCCGGCATGAGGCGCGACGTGGAACAACTGCGTTACTGGCTCGGCTTTAATCTGGTGCGCGGCATTGGCCCGGCGCGTATCCGGCGCTTGCTCGACCATTTCGGCGAGTTGGGCGCCGCCTGGGAGGCGGGCGCAGCTGAGTTGCAACAGGCCGGCCTCGACCGACGCTCGGTGGATAACCTGCTGAAGGCGCGCAGCCAGATTGACCTCGACCTTGTGCTGGAGCGCGTGGAAAGGGCCGGAGCGCAAGTGCTGACGTGGGAGTCGCCGGAGTATCCGCGCAACCTGCTCAACGTCGCCGCGCCGCCGCCGGTGCTGTTCGTCAAGGGTACGCTCAAGCCGGAGGATGAATGGGCGGTGGCGCTGGTGGGCACACGCCGCGCCACGGCCTACGGTCGCGAAGTGACCCGCGAGCTGGCGACGCGGCTGGCCGCCAGCGGTGTGACGGTGGTCAGCGGGCTGGCGCGCGGCATTGATGCAGTGGCGCACCGCGCCGCCCTCGAGGCCGGCGGGCGGACGATTGCCGTGCTCGGCTGTGGCGTGGATCAGGTCTATCCGCCCGAACATCGCGAGCTGGCCGAGGCGATTACACGCTCAGGTGCGCTGGTCAGCGACTATCCTATCGGCGAGCCGCCCGACGCCGCCAACTTCCCGCCGCGCAACCGGATCATCAGCGGCCTTTCGCGTGGCGTAGTAATTGTAGAAGCGGGTGCGGACAGCGGTGCGCTCATCACCGCCGACTTTGCCGCCGAGCAGGGGCGCGAGGTCTTTGCCGTGCCCGGCAACATCAACCAGCGTTCGAGCGTCGGCCCGAACAAGCTCATCCAGCAGGGCGCGCACATGGTGCTCTCCGCCGCCGACATTCTGGAAGAGCTGAACCTAACGTTGGTGAACGAGTACAGCGAAGCGCGGGCGGCACTACCCGCCGACGCTACCGAGCAGCGCGTGCTGGAGAAGTTGAGCGCCGGCCCAACGCACATTGACGATCTCGGCGTGCAGCTGGCGCTGCCGATAGCGCAACTCTCCGGCACACTGGCGCTGATGGAGTTGAAGGGACTGGTGCGACAAATCGGCGGCATGAATTACGTCATCGCGCGTGAAGCGCGGGCCGTGTACACCGTCGAATAACCCGTGTTGCGCGCTCGCGGTTTCGCAAGTGTGAACTACGAAACTCGCCGAGCGCCACCCAGGAACGCGCTTACATGGACAATTATTTTGCCGTCATCCTGGCCGGGGGCGGCGGCACCCGCCTCTGGCCGCTCTCGCGCCAAAGACAGCCCAAGCAGTCCATCAAACTGCTGGGCGACCGCACGCTGTTTCAAATCGCGGTGGACCGACTGGCGCCGCTCTTCCCACCGGAACGTATTCTAGTGGTGACCGGCGTGCAGTATGCTGACGATCTGCGTGCACAGCGTCCCGCTTTGCCGGCAGAGAACTTCATCATCGAGCCGGCGCCGAAAGGCACCGCGCCGGCCATCGGGCTGGCGGCGCTGACCATCCGGCGGCACGACCCGCAGGCGCTGATGGCCTGCCTGACCGCCGACCATTTCATCAAAGACGAAGCACGCTTCCGTGCACTGTTGCAGGCCGCTGCCGAGGTCGCTCTCAAAGATTATCTGGTGACGCTCGGCATCGAGCCGACCTTCCCGGCGACCGGCTTCGGTTACATTCAGCGCGATACCCTTCTGGGGACGTTCGGCGGGTTCGAGGTGTACCACGCCGCGCGCTTCCGCGAGAAGCCTCCCCTGGCCGAAGCTGAGCGCATGGTCGCAGATGGCCGGCATTCTTGGAACTCCGGCATGTTCGTTTGGAAAGTTGAGCAGTTGATGGCGGAGTTCGCCTGGCAGATGCCCGGCTTTCACCACCAGCTGATGCAGATCGAAGCCAACCCCCGGGTGCTGCCACAGGTCTGGCCCAACGTCATTGAGAAGACGATTGACTACGGCATCATGGAAGGTGCGGAGCGGGTGGCGGTGATCCCGGCAGGAGGCTTAGGCTGGAATGACGTGGGCAGCTGGGACTCGCTCTTTGATGTGTTGCCCGCCGACGAACAGGGCAACATTGTCGTTGGCACCGACCTGTTGGAGATCAACACGCGCGGCGCACTCGTCCACAACAGCAACCCGGCGCGGAAATTGGTCGCGCTGATCGGCGCTTCCGATCTGGTGGTCGTGGATACCGGCGACGTGTTGCTGGTGTGCCCGCGCCGGCAGGCGCAGGCCGTGCGCGAGATGGTGGCCGCGCTCAAGCAGCGCCCGGACGGCGCGCAATTTTTATGAAAGAGCAAGAACTCTGATGGAAGCTTATTGCGTCAAGTGCAAAACTAAACGCGAGCTGACGGAGCCGCAGGCGGTCTTCACTGCCGGCGGCGCGCCGGCGACGAAAGGCAAGTGCCCGGTCTGCGGGACGGCTCTGTTTCGCATGGGGCTAACGGAAGCGCACGCCGGCCTGCCTAAACCGGAGAAGGTGGCGCGGCCCAACGCCAAGAAGAACGGCAACGGCTACACCGGCCCGCGCTCGGGCAAGCTGGTCATCGTCGAGTCGCCGGCCAAGGCCAAGACCGTCGGGCGCTTCCTCGGCAAGGGCTACACCGTGCGCGCCTCCATTGGCCACGTCCGCGACCTGCTTAAGTCCACCCTCTCGGTGGACGTGGACAACAACTTCGAGCCGAAATACCGTGTCCCGAACGAGAAGAAGGAAATCGTCAAACAACTCAAGGCGGAAGCGGCCCGCGCCGAGGAAATCTACCTGGCGACCGACCCCGACCGCGAGGGCGAGGCCATCTCCTGGCACTTGCTGGAGGCCGCCGAGATTGACCGGGAGCGCGCCCGCCGTGTGGTCTTCCACGAAATTACCGAGTCTGCGATCAAGGAAGCCTTCAGCCATCCGCGCAGCATCTCGATGGACCTGGTCAATGCACAGCAGACGCGCCGCATCCTCGACCGGCTGGTGGGCTATCCGTTAAGCCAGCTTTTGTGGAAGAAGGTACGTGGTCGCCTCTCGGCAGGCCGGGTGCAAAGCGTGGCCGTGCGCCTGATTGTAGACCGCGAGCGGGAGATCGAGGCCTTCGTGCCCAAGGAGTACTGGAGCATCGAGGCGGAACTGGCGAAGGCGCAGCCCGACGGCCAGGTGCCGCTTAGGCCCTTCCGCGCTCGGCTGGTCAGGGTGGGTGACCAGGATGTGGGCACAGGCGAGGATTGCCTGCTCAAGACCGAGAGTCAGGTGCAGGCGCTGCTCGCCGATTTGCAGCCGGCGCGCTACTGGGTCTCGAAGGTGAAGAGCGGCGAGCGCCGCCGCAACCCCGCCCCGCCGTTCACCACCAGCACGTTGCAGCAGGAGGCCTCGCGCCGCTTGGGCTTCACCGCCCGGCGCACGATGGCGACTGCGCAGGAGTTATATGAGGGCATCGAGATCGGGCAGGGGCAGGCCGTCGGTCTGATTACCTACATGCGTACCGACAGCACCACCGTCAGCGCGCAGGCGCAACAGGAGGCGCGCGAGTTCATCGGCGCACGCTACGGGCCGGAGTACCTGCCGGCGGAGCCGCCCCAGTACAAGACGCGCTCCAAGGGTGCGCAGGAAGCGCACGAGGCCATCCGGCCTACGCTGGTGGCCCGCGAGCCGAAGGCCATCGCCGAGTTCCTCACCAAAGACCAGCTCAAGCTGTACACCCTCATCTGGCAGCGCTTCGTCGCCAGCCAGATGACGCCCGCTATCTACGACACCATCGCGGTGGACATCGCGGCGCAAAATAAGCAGGCCTATCTGTTCCGCGTCACCGGCTCGGCGGTGAAGTTCCCCGGCTTCCTGGTCGTGTATGAAGAAGCGCGTGACGAGGATGCTGCCGTCGAAGAAGAGGCGGATTTCAAATTCATCCCGCCGCTCAGCGTGGACGAAGCGCTCAACCTGGTGCGCCTGCTGCCGGAGCAACACTTCACCCAGCCGCCGCCGCGTTACACCGAAGCTTCGCTGGTGAAGGCGCTGGAGGAGTACGGCATCGGCCGGCCCTCCACCTACGCGCCCGTCCTCTCCACCATCCAGCAGCGCGGCTACGTGGTCAAGGAGGATAAGCGCCTGCTGCCGACTGAGATGGGCATCACGGTGAACGACCTGCTCGTCCAGCGCTTCCCTGAGATTGTGGATGTGAGCTTCACGGCGCGGATGGAGGAGGAGCTGGACGAGGTGGCCGAAGGCCGGCGCGAGTGGCGCAGCGTGCTGCACGAGTTCTGGGGGCCGTTCTCGCGCGAGGTGAAGGCCGCCGAGGCCGATATGCCCGCCGTGAGCGCCGAGCCGGAGTACGTGGGCCGCGATTGCCCAAAGTGCGGCAAGCCGCTCATCTTCCGCCGGGGGCGCTTTGGCAGGTTCGTCGGCTGTTCGGGCTTCCCGGCGTGCCGCCACACCGAGCCGTGGTTCGAGAAGGTGGGCGTGTTGTGTCCCAAGGATGGCGGCGAGCTGGTGGAGCGCAAGACCAAGAAGGGCCGCGTCTTCTACGGTTGCGCCAACTACCCGCAGTGCGACTTCACCTCATGGCGGAAGCCGCTGCCGCAGCCGTGCCCCAACTGCGGCGGTCTGCTGGTAGCCGCCAACAAGAATCAGGCACAATGCCTGAAGTGTGAGCGCGAGTTCGAGCTGGCCGGCCTGGCGGAGCCGGCAGCTGGGTGACCAAAGCGGAAGCGCAAGCGCGTCTGCCCGCACTGCGGCCGGCCGTTGGAGTAGTCCTCCAACTTCCGGGGCGGCTCGTTAGCGCAGCGCCCGCAACGCTACAAACTCGAACGCGATGTTAGCGGCCAGCAGGGCGGTGATGTCGCCGTGGTCATACTGGGGGTTGACCTCCACCAAATCAAAGCCCACCAGGTTCAGCCCCTTCAATCCGCGCACGAGTTGCAACAACTGATGGCTGGTGAAGCCGCCTACCTCCGGCGTGCCGGTGCCGGGCGCGTAGGCCGGGTCGGCCACGTCAATATCGAAGGTGACGAAGACCGGGCCAGAAGCGGTCTCGCGGATGGCCGCGATGAGCGCCGGGACGCCGAGGGCCGCGGCCTCATCCATCGTGATGACGCGCACGCCGCGCTGCCGCGCCCAGTCCCAGTCGTCCGGCCCGCCCGTCGAGCCACGCAGGCCAATCTGGATATAGGCTTCTGGACGAATCAGCCCTTCCTCAATGGCGCGGCGATAAATGGTGCCATGGCTGTACGGCTGGCCGGGATACTCGCTGTCCCAGGTGTCGGGATGCGAGTCGAAGTGGACGACGGACAGCGGCCCGAAGCGTTTGGCGTGTGCGCGCAGCAGCGGCAGGCTGATGGAGTGGTCGCCGCCGAGGGCCAGCACCGTCGCGCCCGTCTCCAAAATGGCCAGCACTTCCGCTTCGGTGTTGCGGAATGTGTCCGTAACAGAAGGCGGCACGACCTCCACATCGCCGTAGTCCACCACGCGCAGCACGTCCAGCGGCCTGAGCCGGTGCAAGTTGTGATAGCCCCAGATCATGGCCGAGGCAGAGCGGATGGCGCGCGGCCCGAAGCGCGCGCCGCTGCGATATGACGTGGCGCTGTCGTAGGGCACGCCGACGATGACCACGTCCGCGCCGGCCGGGTCGCGCGTGGCCGGGCAGCGCATGAAGGATGTGATCCCCGAAAACGGTTGCAGGTGCTCGCCGAAAGCGGAAGCAGGCATTGGGCCTCCAAACAAAACGACCCTGAGCGTTGCGGCTCAAGGTCGGTGATGGCTCAGACCGAAAGGCCGGGTCAAGCTATGACAGATAGGTGATGAGCAGGACGGTGATAATGACGAGCAGGCGGCGGAAGATGTAGCCGGGGATGCGGTAGCGTCTTGGAGTGAACATCACCGTAGTTCACCTCGCAGGTGTCAGGACAGCCTAAAGCTGCCGTTGCCGATTGAAGCGTCCAAATGATACCATCCATTCCGTTGTCTGTGCGTTCGAGTTTGGGTAGAAAACCGGGAAATCCGGGCTACGGTGGCTCTCCCGGCCATAGCGGGAGTCGGTACACGGATGGCACGGACAAGCACGAATGGCGCAGAGCTTTCCCGTAAGAGTCCATGCCATCTGTCCCATCTATGAGTGCCCTGAAAAAAAACGCATCGCGGAGAATTCGGCGAGCGCGGAGTTCTTCTTAGATTATTTCTCCGCGCGCTCTGGTGAACACGAATGGGGACGAATAGACACGAATAAAAGAAAGAAGAAGCTTCGTGAAATTCACGTCAATTTGCGGCTGGAAATCGCAAGCTGAGACCGTTTTCGGGGTGACGTTGCTGTGCTACGTCTAGTCCGCGCCGTGATGCGCCTCTTCTTTCGGCTGCTCTACAACGAGCTGGCCTGGACGTACGACTGGGTCAGCGTTTTTGTTTCGATGGGGCAGTGGCGGGCGTGGCAGCGGACGGCGCTAAGCTTCCTGCGCGGGCGAAGCGTGCTGGAGATTGCGCACGGCACGGGCAACCTGCTGCTCGACCTGAGTGCACTGGGCTTTTATCCCATCGGCCTGGATCGTTCGTCGGCGATGGGGCGGCTGGCAGCGCGAAAGCTCGCGGCGCATGGGCTGGCGCTCCCGCTGGTGCGCGCGCAGGTGCAGGCCCTGCCGTTCGGCGAGGCGTCCTTCCCCAGCCTGCTCTCTACCTTCCCCGCCGAGTTCATCCTGGAGCCGGACGCCATCGCCGAGATTTACCGCGTGTTGCAGCCGGGCGGCGTGTTCGTCTGTGTGCCCGCCGCGCAGATCACCGGGCCGAAGCTGCCGGATCGCTTCGCGGACTGGCTCTTCCGTGTGACCGGCCAGACCGCCGGCGACTGGTTCGAGCCGCTGCTCGACCGCTACGCCCAGGCCGGCTTCATCGCCCGGCTGGAGCGTGTGCAGCTGCCACGCAGCACTGTCACCATCCTCCTGGCCGAAAAGCCCTCTTCTCCCCTCTCCCCTGGGAGGGGGACCAGGGATGAGGGGGCCGGGGGTGAGGGCCTCTCTTTGCTACAATGCAGCCCATGCCCGCCCGCCGTCGCTTGCCCCGCCAGCTCCGCCACCTGGCACGAGAGGTACGCGATACGCTCATTCCGCTGCGCCAGTTCTCCGCGGCGCGCTCATCGCCTTCAGCCTGACGGTGTTGGTCGGTGGCGGCCTGTATTTTGTTCTGGCGCGGTTCGCCGGCGCGTCCGAGCCGGACTCTCTGGCCGAGAGCCTCTACGGCGCGCTCACCATGATCTTTCTGCAAACGAACTTCGACTTCCCGTCGGAGTGGTTCCTCCAGATATTCTTCTTCGTGATGCCGGTGCTCGGCCTGTTCATTCTGGGTCAGGGCATCGCCGATATTGGCGCGCTCCTGTTCAACCGGCAGGCGCGCGGGGAGGCCTGGCAAGTGGCAGTCGCCGGTACCTATTCCAATCACATTGTGCTGGTCGGCCTGGGGCATCTGGGCTTCCGCATCGCCCGCGCTCTCAATGACTTGGACGAGCCGTTTGTGTGCGTCGAGCAGAACCCGGAAGCCGAGCTGATGTCGGCGGTGCGCGATTGGCACGTGCCGATTATTCAGGGTGATGCGCTTAAGCACGACGTGTTGCGCAAAGCGGGGCTGGAACGCGCCCATACCATCGTGCTCGCGACGAGCGACGACATCATCAACCTGCAGATCGCCATTCGCGCGCGGGCGATCAACCCGCGAGTCCGCACCATCGTGCGGCTGTTCGATGACGACTTCGCCCGCGAGTTGGTGCTCGCTGGCCGCGCTGGCCTTCGGCCGCTGCGGCCGCCGATATCGAAGTGGTGCAATTGGTGATGCTAGGCGACCGTGTGCTCGACCTCAGCCGCTTCACACTTGGCGCAAACTCAAAGCTGATTGGCGGAAGCGTTCAGAGCGCCGAGCACGAACTGGACCTGAGCGTCGTCCTGCTCAAGCGCGGCAAAGACGCCGACCTGCACCCCGATGACGCGCGCCGGTTCCAGGCCGGTGATGAGGTCACCGTCTTCGCCGACACGGCCACGCTGCAGCGCTTCCGCAGGCTTGCCGATGGGGCGTAGTCAGGTAGTCGGTTGGTCAGATGGTCGAGTAGTCTGGCTCGGCAGCCGTTGGTATCTCTCCCGTTCTCTGCGCTCTGCGGTAGATTGGGTTTTTTTGTAGGAGTGTCGTGAGGTATAATCCGTACCGGCCCGCCCAGGGAATTCGGCGGGCATTTCTTTCGCAAGGAGGTCGGCCACGCCATGCCATCTCATCTCATCGCCAAAATGGTGATGATCATGCTCGTGGCGGCGGCGGCGGGTTACGTCGTCGCGCCTAACACCGACCTACGCTTTCTGGGTCGGGAAGTCAACAAATTCAATCAAGGCCTAGACCTGCAGGGCGGCATTCAGGTTCTGCTGGAAGCCGACTTGCCGGAGGGTACGCCCGTCAACACCGTTGCGATGGAGGCGGCCAAGGGCATCGTCGAGCGCCGGGTCAACGGTCTGGGCGTCAGCGAGCCGTTGATTCAGCTTCAGGGCGAGAACCGGCGCCGCATCGTCGTCGAGCTGCCCGGCTACACCGATCCAGCGCAGGCCGTTGCCACCATCAAGGAGACCGGCCTGCTGGAGTTCGTCATCATCCCACCCGGCCAACTGCCGCCGCCGGAGGAGACCGAAATCCGCACTTACTGCCCGGACGTCACACGGGTAGACTGTGGCAACCCGACCAAATCGCCGCCGCCCGCCGACGCGACTGTGCCGACCACCGACACCGTCTCCGCCGGCCCGGTCTATGTGACGCTGATGACGGGCGCGGCTCTGAGCGAGGCGGTCGTTTCGCCCAATCCCACGACCGGTCAGCCGGAGATTGCCTTCCGCCTGGGCAGCGAGGGCGCGCGCATCTTCGCCGAGCACACCAGCGCGAACGTCGGCAATTACCTGGCCATTGTGCTGGATAAGAAAATCATCTCGGCCCCACGCATCGAGAGCGCCATCACCGGCGGCGAGGGCGTCATCAACGGCAACTTTACCCTTGAGAGCGCCAATGCCCTGGCCTTGCAGCTGCGCTACGGCGCGTTGCCCGTTCCGCTCAAGGTGCTGGAGAGCCGCGTGGTCGGGCCGTCGCTGGGCGAGGACTCGCTCAGCCGCAGCCTGGTCGCCGGCGCCATCGGCATGACCATCGTTGTGATGTTCATGATGCTTTACTATCGCCTGCCGGGCGTGGTGGCCGTGCTGGCCATCCTGACGTATGCGCTGATTACGCTCGCCCTATTCAAACTGATCCCGGTGACGCTCAGCCTGGCCGGCATCGCCGGCTTCCTGCTGAGCACGGGCAGCGCGCTGGACGCCAACATTCTGATCTTCGAGCGTTTGAAGGAAGAACTGCGCAACGGGCGCTCGCTGCGCGGCGCGCTGGAGCCGGCCTGGCGGCGCGCCTGGCCGTCCATCCGCGATTCGAACATCGCCACGGTCATCATCTGCGGCATCCTCTACTGGTTCGGCTCGGCGTTCGGCGCCAGCATCGTGCAGGGCTTCGCCGTCACGCTGTTCATCGGCGTGCTCATCAGCTTGTTCACGGCGCTGTTCGTCACGCGCACCTTCCTCTCCGCTGTGGTGGAGTGGTTCAGCGTCGCCGACCGGCCCGCGTTGTTCGGCGTCTGAGGGGCGGGAGGTCAAGATGGACATCCTTGGGAAACGCTACTGGTACTTTGCGCTTTCAGCCTTACTGATCCTGCCGGGGATGATTGCGCTGGCCGTCTGGGGCCTGCCGCTGGCCATTGACTTCACCGGCGGCTCACTGCTGGAAGTATCGTTCAACTCCGGCAGAGCGCCTGCGCCGGCGCAGGTAACCGCGCTCTATGAACAGGAGCTGGGCATCACCAACACGCGCGTCCAGACCGTCGGCGCGGACCGCATCATCGTGCGCTCGCCGTTCCTGGATGACGAGACGCGCGCCCGCGTGATCGAGACGATGGAGCGGCGCTTCAACGATA
>JANWXR010000007.1:19022-31856 GCA_025057205.1 Anaerolineales bacterium
GCTCCAGCGCTTCGACAGCGTCGGCCCGACCATCGGGCAGGAGGTGGCGGCGCGGGCGGCGCTGGCGGTCACGGTCGCTGCGCTGCTGGTGGTCGTCTACGTCTACTTCGCCTTCCGCGGCCTGGCTCACTCATTGCGCTACGGCGTCTGCGCCATCATCGCCATGATTCATGACGTGGCGATTGTGATGAGCCTGGCCGCTATCGGCGGGCACTTCTTCGGCTGGCAAATCGACTCGCTCTTCCTGACGGCGATGCTGACGGTGGTGGGCTTCTCGGTGCAAGACAAAATTGTGGTCTTCGACCGCATCCGCGAGAACAGCGGCATCTACCGGCGATTGCCGTTCGAGACGCTCGTCAATCACTCCATCGTGCAGACTCTACAGCGCTCGATCAACACGCAGCTGATGACGGTGCAGTTCCTGCTGCTGGCGCTGGCGCTGTTCGGCGGCATCACCCTGCGCGAGTTCGCCATCACGCTGGTGGTAGGGCTGCTCTCCGGCACCTACTCGTCCATCTTCATCGCTGCGCCCGTGTTGGTGGTCTGGGAGAACCGCGAGTGGCTGAACTGGTTCCGCCCGCGGCGCGCGGAGCTAACTGCGTAGCGCGGACGGCTTAGAAAAACGGACAGGCCGGGCACAAGCTCCCGGCCTGCCTATTCTTCACAAGATGTAGCGCCGCCTAGCGACGGATGAGGGGCAGGTAGAGGAAGGCGGTGGGGGTGAAGGCGATGCCTGAAAGCGAGAATTGGTTGTCTGGCCCAGCTCCGGCGACCGTAGCGCAGGTGCTGCGCGAAGCCCAAACATTCGTGCAGCCGGGCAGTGTTGCCGTCTTGTAAGCAGCCGGGTAAGAACCGGCAACCTGGCTGCGTGTTTTCCAAAACCAGACCACCGTAGGGCTGTTGGATTGCGATTGTACGGACAGCCAGTACGGCGTCCCGCTGGCAGGCAGCACGGCGGGCGTGGGCAGAGTGAGAATAAAGTCGCCGCCTGCACCGCCAACGCTAGCAGTTTGGGAGTACAGCAGGTTTCCAGGCAGGTTGTTTACAGTGTTATAAAACTCGACCAGAACAGAATTGGGGGGTGCGCCGGCAATCTCGCCTCGAACTTCAACACTGTTGACGATGAACCATGCCGGTCCCGGCACAAGGAAGTCATCAGCGCCCTGCGTGTATGTTGTAAAGTTCCCTGTAACTCGTGTGGAACTGACACCTTCCTGGCTGGTCGGCTCAATCTGGTTGTAAAGCACCGCTTGCGGGCCTAGCATCCCCTCGTGCGCCTTCGCTCCGGCTTGGCCGCCCGAAGCGACCACAACTGCCAGCCCGAAAGCGAGCGCTGCGCGTTTCAGAAACTTCAACCACATAGCATGACCTCCTGAGTGACGGAAACGATTGTCTACATTCTACTCTCAGTATCTTCTCTCCCACCATCCGAAAAACTACGGACTCCCCAGCCACCACGCCGCTATCGAGCGACCGCAAAGATAAACGGCCATCCCGCCCAGTGCCAGAAACGGCCCGTAGGCGAAGGGGGTATGCGGATTATAACGCCCGCGCAGGAGCTGCACGCCCAGCATGCCCAGGCTGAACATCCCTGCCGTAAAGATGCCGATGACCACCGCCGGCAGCACGCCCGACCAGCCCACCGCCAGCCCCACCAGCCCGGCCAGGTTTACATCTCCCCCGCCGAAGGCGATCTCCTCTAGCGGCTGGCCGCGCCGGCGGGCGACGACCCACATATACGCCTGCCCGAACAGGAACATCATGAACACCATCCCATACCCCACCAGCCCGCCGATGATTGTCTTCTGCCAGCCGCGCTCGGGCGACAGGCCGCCGAGCAGCAGGAGCACGATGGCTGAGACCCACACCACGCGCCACAGCACCAGTCGGTGCTCGATGTCAATTACGGTGATGAGCAGGAAGATGAAGCTGACGATGACCCCGGCGTAAAAGACGCCCACTTCGCCCCCGGCCCAGCGCCATAGTCCTACCGCACCGATGGCGCTGCCGGCCTCCACCAGCGGCGCGCGCCAACCGCGTCCGGCCCCGCAGTGCGTGCAGCGCCCGCCCGCCAGCAGCAAGTGTGCGAGGGCCGGCCAGTGCGCAGCAGGAAAAAGGTGGCCACAGCTCCGGCAATACGGCGCGCGGAGCGGGAGCGGTGGCCCCTCATCGCGCGGCGGCAGCTGGTCGGCCAGCGCATTGACGATGACGCCCAACGCCAGGCCAAGAAGACCTGCGGTGATATCCAGAAGAACCGGCCACATGGCGCGGATTATACTTCCGGTGGCCACGGCTTGTGCTTTTTCGCTACTCATGAGTGCGTCGAAAAAAGTACCGCCGAGAACATGGAGAGTGCGGAGCTCTTCGATTTTCTCCATATTCCTTGCGGTCTCGGTGGTGAAGAGTCCCCCTCTGCCGCAGATCATTCGTCCTCATTCATGTCCATTCGTGTTCCTCCCCTTCGTGTTCATTCGCAATCACTCGTGCCATTCGCGTTCCTCCCCTTCGTGTTCATTCGCAATCATTCGTGTCCGTTCGTGTTCCTCCCCTTCGTGTTCATTCGCAATCATTCGTGTCCGTTCGTGTTCCTCCCCTTCGTGTTCATTCGCAATCACTCGTGCCATTCGTGTTCCTCCCCTTCGTGTTCATTCGCAATCATTCGTGTCCATTCGTGTTCCTGCGCACCGGATATAATGCGCCCATGCGCTACGGGCCCAACCGGGATCGCCTCAGCGTGCTCACTGCCGTTATCGTGCTGGCTTATGCGCTCACTCGCTTCCTCTCCGGGGCAGAAGGCTTGAGCGCCAGCCCCTGGCCGCTGTCCGTTTTGGTAGCGGCCCTGATCAGCACCGGCGCGGACGCCTTGATCCGTTCGCATCCCCGGTTTCGCGGCGGGCAAACCATTGTGCACTGGATTGTGCCGGGCGTGATGGCGCTGGGCCTGGGCGCGGCGCTGGAGCAGCTGCCCGACGGCCCGCTGTGGTGGCTTGGCCTGGCCGTGAGCGCCTTTGCCCTCATCGCCGTGCTGGTCGCCGAATACGTCGTGGTGGAGGAGACCGACCCGAATCGCACGGCGGCGGCCTGGTTGCTGGGCGGGTTGGTCTATGCGCTGGCGCTGATGTTGTTCTGGTTGGCGCAGACGGCGGACAGCGAAGCGCTGGCGGCGGGAGTTACCGGCCTGGCGGCGCTGGCCTTGGCCTGGCGTCTGTTTGTCCTCGGTCGGGTTGCGCCGGGGCGAGCGGCCGTTGCCGCCGGCGTTGTCGGCCTAGTCAGCGCGCAGGCGGTCTGGCTGGCGAGCTATTGGCCGGTGCTGGCGAGTGGCGCAGCTCTATTGAGCCTGTTGCCCTTCTACCTGAGCGCGGGTCTGCTGCAACAGCACCTGCGTGGCCATCTCACGGGGCGTGTCTGGCTCGAATACGGGGCGGTGGGAGTGGTCGCGCTGGCACTCATCCTGGCCTTTGGACTGGCGTAGGCGGCGCTGCCTGACGCTGCCGGCGCCTCTGAACACGATGGGAACAGGGAAAAGGGGACAAAAATCCGGACAGCCTGCTGCATGCGCGGCGCCGTTCGAGGCGCTTCGGGGTTTGCATGGGCGCACGGTGTGTGCCCTTAAGAATTGCTGATGCACAGTGATTCATTTACGGCTATAATCGCTGCGGCCCTGGACAAATCCCCTCTTGTTGAAGGAGCCAAGTCGAATTGTGAAAACCCGCGTCGTCATCCTCGCTGGCGGTGAAGGCTCGCGCCTGGGAGTGCTCACTGCCAAACGCGCCAAGCCTGCCGTCCCCTTTGGGGGCAAGTATCGCATCATTGACTTTGCTCTCTCCAACTGCGTCAACTCCGGCCTTTTCGACATCATGCTGCTGACGCAATACCGGCCCCACTCGCTCAACGAGCACATTGGCGTCGGGCGGCCCTGGGACCTCGACCGCTCCTTTACCGGCGGCATTCGCATTTACCAGCCCTACAAGGGCCGCGCTGATACAGACTGGTACATGGGCACGGCGGATGCCATTCAGCAGAACTTTACGTTCCTCAAGGAGGGCCGGCCGGATTACGTGCTGGTGCTGGCCGGCGATCACATCTACGAGATGAACTATGCCCGGCTGATCGCCTTCCATCAGCAAAACGCCGCCGACCTGACCATCGCCACCCTGCGCGTCTCCATGGACGAGGCCACGCGGATGGGCATCCTGGCGACGGACGCTAACTTCCGCGTCACGCATTTTGTGGAGAAGCCCAAGAACCCGCCGGGCAATCTGGCCTCGATGGGCATCTACGTCTTCAACCTAGAGGTGCTGGATAAGATGCTGCGTGAAGACACCCAGCGTCCCGACTCTTCGCATGACTTCGGCAAAGACATCATCCCGCGCATGGTGACCACCGGCATGCGCGTGTTCGCTTATCCCTTCACTGGCTACTGGGTGGATGTCGGAACGATTGATGCTTACTGGCGCACTCACATGGACCTGTTGAGGTTCCCGCCGCCGCTCGACTTGAACGACCGTACGTGGATCATCCATACCCGTTCGGAGGAGCGCCCGCCGGTGCTCATCCAGTCGGGTGCGACGGTGCGCGACAGCCTGATCACCGATGGCTCGGTCATTGCTACCGGTGCGGTCGTCGAGCGCAGCGTGCTCTCGCCGGGCGTCTACGTCGGCCCAGAAGCGGTGGTGCGCGAATCCATCATCCTGACCGACACCTCCATCGAGGGTGGCGCCCGCGTCGAGCGGTGTATCATTGACAAAAAGGTGACCATCGGCCATAACGCTTGCGTTGGACGCATAGACCCGAACGCCAGCGACCTGGGCATCACCACCGTCGGCAAGAGCGCGCAAATCGCCGGCGGAGTCGTCATCGGCCGGGGCGTTACCATCGGCCCCAACATCATGCCTGAAGATATCCCGCCGCGCGGCCTGGAAGACGGCGCTCGGGTTGAAAAACCACCCTTCGGCAAGAAGGCCTCATGACGACTGCTGACGCGAAGAAGCGCAAATCCAATCGCTCTGCCGGCCTGCTGCTGCACCCCACCTCGCTGCCCGGCCCGTACGGCATCGGCGACCTCGGCCCGAACGCCTATCACTGGGTAGATGCGCTGGCCTATGCCGGACAGACCTGGTGGCAAATCCTGCCGCTCGGCCCCACCGGTTACGGCGACTCGCCCTACCAGTGCTTCTCCGCCTTCGCCGGCAATCCCTACCTCGTCTCACCCGATAAACTGCTCGAAGACGGCCTCATCAAACCAACTGACGTGTCCGGCCTCAACTTCCCGGCGGCACGGGTGGACTTCGGCCCGGTCATCCAGTTCAAGGTGAAGTTGCTGGCACGCGCCTGGGAGAACTTCAAGGCCGGAGCGGCGCCGCAGCTGCGCGCCGAGTTCGATGAATTTCAGCACGCGCAGGCCCTCTGGCTTGAAGACTTTGCGCTCTTCATGGCCCTCAAGGATGCACATTGCGGCAACTCCTGGTTGAAGTGGGATGCGCCCCATCGCAAGCGTGAGGCGCGCACCTTGCAGAAAGCGCGCGCTGACCACGCCGACGCCGTCGGCCTGCATAAGTTCCGGCAGTTTCTCTTCTTTCGCCAGTGGACGGCTCTGAAGCGTTACGCCAACGAGAAGGGCGTGCGTCTCATCGGCGATGTGCCCATCTTTGTCGCCTCCGATTCGGCCGATGTCTGGGCCAATCCGGAGTTATTCCAGCTCGACGCCGAGCGCCAGCCAGCGGTAGTGGCCGGCGTGCCGCCGGATTACTTCAGCGCCACCGGCCAGTTGTGGGGTAACCCGCTCTATGACTGGAAGGCCCACAAGCGCACAGGCTTTGCCTGGTGGATCGAGCGGATGCGCGCTGCGCTGGCGCAGGTGGACCTGGTCCGCATTGACCACTTTCGCGGCTTCGAGGCTTACTGGGAGATTCCTGCCGGTATGCCTACGGCGGAGAGAGGCCGGTGGGTCAAGGGGCCGGGCGCAGACTTGTTCAAGGCGCTGCGCGCCGCGCTCGGCGACCTCCCCGTCATCGCCGAGGACTTGGGCGTGATTACGCCGGAGGTGGATGCGCTGCGTCTGCGCTTCAATCTGCCCGGCATGCGCGTCCTGCAGTTTGCCTTCGGCGGTGCCACCGAGGACCGCTTCCTGCCGCACAACTACGAAACGCGCAACACCGTCGTCTACACCGGCACGCATGACAACGACACGACCATCGGCTGGTATGCCACCATCACCGAAAAGGAGCGCGATTTCGTGCGCCGCTATCTGGCCCGCGACGGTTCCGACATCGCCTGGGACCTCATCCGTCTGGCATGGATGTCGGTGGCCGATTACGCCATTGCGCCGGTACAGGATATCCTCAGCCTGGGCAGTGAGGCGCGCATGAACACGCCCGGCACGTCTTCCGGCAATTGGAGCTGGCGGCTGACGGAGACGCAGTTGACCCGTGCCACGCTTGACCGGCTGGGTGAGTTGACGGCGTTGTACTCTCGTTAGTCCAGTTTCACTTCAGGCCGATACGGTTGGCCTTCGGCCTATGCCGGGGGCGCGACCCGCAGCGGCTCGGTACAACAAGGTGCTGTATGAACGCTCATGCATTTTGTGTCCATGGCCACTTCTATCAGCCGCCACGCGGCAACCCCTTCGCCGATGATGAACTGGGCGTCGAGCCGGGGGCTGAGCCGTACAAGAACTTCAACGAAAAGGCGACGTTTACCTGTTACACGCCCAACGCCAGCTTGGGCAACTTCGACGTGATGTCGTTCAACATCGGCGGCGCGTTGTTCCGCTGGATGGAGCGCCATGCACCGGACACCTCCAGACGCATCATCGAGGCCGACCGCCGCCACAGGGAAAAGTGGGGCGTGGGCAACGCGCTGGCGCAGCCCACTCATCACGCCATCCTGCCGCTGTGTGCGCCGCGCGACCAGCAGCTGCTCGTGCGCTGGGGCGTGATCACCTTCGAGCATCGCTTCGGCCGCCTGCCGGAAGGGATGTGGCTGCCCGACCTAGGCGTGAACCTGAGCGCGCTTCAGGTGCTGCACGATAACGGCATCCAGTTCACCATTCTGGGGCAGGCGCAGGTGAACGGCGCGAACGAGGGCGCCGGCCCGTATTGGGTGAAGTTGCCCTCCGGTGACCGCATCGCCGTTTACGTGCGCGATGATAACCTCTCCAATACGCTAGCCTTCAGCATCCATCATCTGGGCGGCGCGGGCCGCTGGGCGCGCAGTGAGCTGGCGCCCTGGCGCAAGAGCGGGGCCAGGCTGCTGCTACTGGCGGTGGAGGGTGAGACCTTTGGCTATCACCATCCGGGCGAGGAGCACTTCCTGCGCTGGTTGCTCACTTACGAAGCAGTGGCGGCTGGCTTCGAGGTGACCACCCTCGTGCGCGATCTGCGCGACAACCCGCCTACCAGCGAGATTACCATTCAGGAGTACACCGCCTGGAACAGTGCGCGCGAGCTGGCCCGTTGGCGTGGCGCCTTGCGCGATGCCTTCGACCGCCTCGCCGGCCGGCTGGACGATTTGTATCTGGTCAGCGCCCAGGCTGCCGGAGTCGAGCCATGGCGCCTGCGCGAGAACTACATCCGCGTGCGACTAGGCCAGCTGACGGGCGAGCAGTTGTTGCAGGAGTACGGTCACAGGAGCATCCCCCCGGCGCAGGCGCGCGCTCTCCTTAACCTGTTACAAGCCCAGTTCCATCGCCAGCGGATGTACACCAGCGCCGCCTTCTTCTACGACGACCTAGACCGCGCCGAGACACGCCAGGCCATTGCCGATGCGGTCTGCGCCATCCGCCTCAATCAGGCTGCCACGAACATTGACCTGAGCGCCGCCTTTCGCAGCGACCTGGAGCAGGTCGTCTCCAATCAGAGCGGGCGCACCGGCGCAGAGATTCTTGATGACGTGCTGGCCTGGGCCGAGCAAATTGCCAATGCGCAACGCGCACCGTCGTAGCAAATGGCAACGCCAAACTCCGGCCCGCTGGCCGGATCGCGCCAGTTGTTGCTCGACCGTTTTCACACCGGTGTACGGCTGGCCTCGCTTCTCTGGTGGGTGCTGGCAACCGGCGCGATCTACCTGGCCGGCATCACGGTCTGGCAAGCCCTGTTTGGGACGGAGCAGGGCTGGTTCTGGATGCCGTGGATCATCATCACGTTACTGCTCTCGCAGCCGGTGGGCCACTGGGGCGAGCAGCAGCTGATGCGTCTGTGGCCGAGCGGGCGGACGCTGAGTCTGGCCGGCGCACGGCTGACGCTGACGGAAAAGAGCGGCGGGCAGACCTTCAACCTTGACCGCAAACTCAACTATTGGCGCTGGTATTTCATCATCCGCGAGCGCCGCGCAGGCCGCGTGCCTAATGGCCACTACTGCTGCGCCTTGCGACTGATGCAGGATGACGGCGTGGCTGCCAGCGCGAACGTCAGCTTGTATGCCTTCTTCCCCCCGGAGCGCGCCCGCGCTTTGCTCGAACGATTCCCTGGCTATGAGCTGCGCCCAGTCACGCCCGCACGTCTGCCCACGTCGCCGCAGGCAGCGCCGGTGCCCATCGCTGGTGGTCACCTTGCCGGGCGTGACCCTGCCTTTCTGACTGCCGAGAGGATGCGCTGGGAGAGCGGCGCTGAGCTGGAGCCGGATGACTTCGAGTTTCTGCTTCAGCACCTACAGCAGCACTTACCGGAGTTCAGAGCAGTCAGTTCGTAAACGCGGCTCTTCTGACCTCACGGGAATTATCTGCAAGCTGCATAGAAATTGTTTTGCACATACTTCCTGAAGACTTTTCGCCTCTGTATCTTCGCGCGAGCCCCCGTCAAACTTGGCAAAGCCGAAAACGCGAAAAGGCCCTGCTGACCTTCTGAGCCATCAGGGCCTGTGGTGTGTCCCCGCCGTGACTCGAACACGGACATTCACCTCCGGAGGGTGACGCTCTGTCCACTTGAGCTACGGGGACGCAGCTTACGACCGTGCGGATTTTACCATGCTCGAAGCCTGGCAACAGCTATTTGTGTTCATTCGTGTTTCCCCGTAATGAGACCATGATTTTTGCTATGGGGTCACGAATTGCTTCGCCCCATTCGTGCTCACTCGCGCTTTTTCGTGTTCGTTCGTGGACCCCCAAGGCCGCACGTTGTGTGTGTGTGTGGAGTATGTCTGTAGCGGGGAACAGCGGTGGTGGGCTAGAGGTGCGCTTCAAACGTCCGCCCCCAACTGCGTGATCTGTTGGCGCAGCTGTTCGATGAGCGCAGGGGTTTGCGGCTCCTTGTCTGTGCCGCGCCTGGCCAGATGGTACTTCTTGAACGCTAGCTCACCGAGCGCATCATAGAATTGGCCGGTTTGCTGCCATTTGCCACCGACCAGCGTCCCCCAGCGCGCCATGAACTGCCCGGTCAACGATTGCGCCGTCTGGTACTGTTGTGGCGTAATCAGCCCTCGCGCCGCTTCGTCGCGCAGGAAGTCGCGCATGATGTGGCTCTCACGCCACATCAGGTACAGGATGAAGGCGAACAACACCAGGAAGCCAGTCCAATCCAACATCAGGCCGAGCAGGCAGAGCAACGGCTCGCCCAGGCTGGCCAGGAAGTTGTGCGCGGCGTGAAAGCCCACCGCTGCGCAGTAGCCGATGAAGGGTGCCAGGTAGCGCGCGCCGCCACGGCTCAGTCGAAAGTACGCCAGCCCCAGCCCCACGCACGCGCTCAGCGAGGCGTGCAGGAAAGCGATGCCCACTGCGCGCACCAGCGTCACCATCACCGCCCCGCTGAGGCCGCCCTCGGCAAAGCCGCTGAAGAAGATGTAGTTGACGTTCTCGGTAGCCGCAAAGCCAAAGCCCACCAGGCTGCCGTAGATGATGCCGTCCATCAACGAATCGAACTCGTGCCGGAAGAACAGGAACACTGCCAGCACGGCCAGCCCTTTGACGGCTTCCTCCACGATGGGCGCGGAGATGACTGCCGCGCCGAAGTTCGCCAACAGCTCGTCGTTGGTGAAGGCAAAGACGGCAATCCCGAAGATGGTGTTGAGGACGAAGGCCGACCCTGCGGCGACGATGGCCCCCCACAGGAACACCGCCGCCATCAGCCAGAGCGGTTCGCGCTCGTAGCGGTCGAACCACGTCAGTACGCAGGCGTAAATCATCATCGGCAGCAAACCGAGCAGGGCAGAGAGGGTGATGCTGAGCAGAATGTTCATCGCGGTTTTCCCCGGGGCCTGACCAGCTGATTTTCCCGTATACCTAGCCTGGTTGCGCCCGTCGATCGGGTTCGGCGGTCAGGTCTAACGAATGGTGTGCCGGCGCGTTTTCTTCCAAAACTTGGCGAATCTAGAAGTGAGATGAATGGTGGGCGAAGACAAGCGCGTGACGCGCCTGCCGCAACGGAAGCCTTCCAGCAGGTCGGCGGGTGTCTCCGCGCGTTCCACGATCAGCCGCGCCCGACCCAGCTCGCGCAGCGAGTGCGCATCCGAGCCGACGGAGCCGGGCAGGTTGTGCCGCTGCGCGAAAGCCAGCGCGCGGGCATTGTCCTCCGGGAACAGGCAGCGCGCGTTGAACACTTCAATGGCGTCCACCAGCGGCAGCAGCGCCAACAGATTCGCTTCACTCCACGCTCCTTCGCGCATCCGGTCGAACGGATGCGAGACACTAATGACTGCGCCCTGCGCCCGCAGCCGGGCGACCGTCTCTGCCGGCGTCAGGTGCGGCGGCACTTCTTCTTTGACGAAGTAGGCCAGCAGCTCGCCCTGCGTGGTCATGATTTCTTCGCCCACAATCACTAGCTCTGGCGCGATCTCGCGCACGGCTAGCGCGCCACGGATGGTGTTGTGGTCGGTTACCGCCAGCCGGTGGATGCCGCGCTCGGTGCAGGCCCGCACAATGTCCACCGGCTCCAGCAGGCAATCCGGCGAGGCGAAGGTGTGGGCGTGGAGTTCGAGCTGGAGGGTCACGCGAGTTCGCCTGTCAACGGATGGGAAGCGGATAAGCAGCGGATGGGTAACGGATGTAACGGATGAGTGACGGATGGGCAATGGATAGGCAGCGGATGGGTAACGGATGAATGGCGGATGGGAACGGATGGGTCATGGCCGAGTTCAGCTTGCTCGTCCGCCAGTGGTTATCCGTTTCATCCGTGACTCCACTGAAAAAACTATGATCTCACCGCGAAGCCGCGAAGAGCGCCAAGGATTCGCTTTTGTTTTTCTTAGCGTTCTTGGCGTCTTTGTGGTTCAAATGAACTTTTTTCAGTAGAACCATCCGTTCATCCGTTTGAATATCCGTTGGCAGACTCGGCAGACTATCCGACTACCTGACTACTCAACTCTTCCTCCCGCATTGCCTTGAAGGCCGCAATCGCCACCTCCAGCATTTTCTCATCGGGCCGGCGCGTAGTCAGCCGTTGCAGGGCCAGGCTGGGGGCGATGAGCGCGCACACCAACGGGTTGCCGATGTGCCGGGCCGTGAAGCGCTGATACTCGAAGGCTATGGCCGCAACAACCGGGATGAGCAAGAAGCGCGATAGAATGCGCTCTACGAGCGGCAGCGGGCCAAGCAGCGCAAACAGGAAAATAGATAGGGCGGCCACGTTGAGGATAAACGCCGTGCCGCAGCGCGGATGCTCCAGTGGGAAGCGCGCCGCCGAAGCCGGCGTCAGCTCTGCGCCTGCTTCAAAGGCGTGAATGGTCTGGTGCTCTGCGCCGTGATAGGCGAACACGCGCCGAATTTCCGCTACCTGGCCGATGGCCCACAGGTAACCGATGAGAAGAGTCAACTGAAGTGTACCTTCGGTCAGCGCAACGGCCAGGAAGGGCAGGCCGAGCGCGGTCTCCGTCCAGTACGCAGCCGTGGTCGGGCCGACGGAGAAGATGGCGATGGCGAAGACCAGCGAGAGCGCAATCGTGCCCCAGGCCGCCGGCCCTTCGAACTTTACCTCTTCGCCGCCGGCGATTCTGGCCGAATAGTTGAGGCTTTGCCAGCCGAGGCCGAGCGCATCCCATAGACCGAGCAGGCCGCGCAGAAATGGGATGCGGCTGAAGGCGCTGTGATAGATCGGGTTGAGCGGCTGGGTGTGGATGACGATGCGCTGGTCGGGCGCGCGCACGGCGATGGCCATGGCCCGGCGCCCACGCATCATCACTCCCTCGATGACGGCCTGGCCACCGTAGAACGGCAGAGGCTCGGCAGCGGCGTTGGTGAAGTAGTTGAGGTTCAAGCTGCGTGGCCCTGAAGTTCAGCGTTTGCCAGAGCAGAGCGGCGGGCGTGGATGAGTTCGGCGTGCTGCCTGCGGCGCTGCTCTGCTTCGGCCATGACGCGGTCACGGATCTCCTGCCACTCTTCGGCGGGGACGGCAAGAAAAGCATCCACGACTTTTGGATCGAACTGGCGGCCCGCTTCGGCGGCAATGATCTGTTGCACTTCCGCATAGGAGCAGCGGCGGCGGTAGGGACGGTCTGAAGTGAGCGCGTCGAAAGTATCGGCCACAGCAAAGATGCGCGCGCCGATGGGCGTAGCCTCGCCGGCCAGTCCGAAGGGGTAGCCGGTGCCGTCCCAGCGCTCGTGATGCGAGAGCACAATCTCGATGGCCTGTTCCAGCGGGCGGATGCCGAGCAGCATTTCATAGCCTTTTTGCGGATGCTTCTCGATCTCGCGCCGTTCCTCAGGGTCGAGCGCACCGGGTTTGTGCAGAATACGGTCGGGCACGCCGATTTTACCCACGTCATGCAGCAGCGCGCCGCGGCGAATATGCTCGATGAGGTCGGGCGGTAGGCCGAGCTGCTGCGCCAGCCGCACGGTGTAAGCGACAACGCGCTGCGAGTGACCCTCGGTCTCGCGGTCGCGCAGGTCAAGCGCGGCGGTGAGAGCAT
>JANWXR010000080.1 GCA_025057205.1 Anaerolineales bacterium
ATCACTCTTCAGACCATTGCTGCCGAGGTCAACGCCTGTACGCGCTGCAAACTCCATTTGGCCCGCACGCGCGCCGTGCCCGGCGAAGGGCCGGCAAACGCCGACATTCTTTTCATCGGCGAAGGACCGGGCTTTCACGAAGACCAGCAAGGCCGCCCCTTCGTGGGCGCAGCAGGTAAGTTCCTCGAAGAGCTGCTGGCGATGATCGGGCTAAAGCGCGAGCAGGTGTTCATCACCAACGTGGTCAAGTGCCGACCGCCCGGTAATCGTGACCCGGAGGCAGATGAATTGGCAGCCTGTGATGATTACTTGGAGCGGCAAATCGCCGCCCTGAATCCGAAAGTCATCGTGACGCTGGGCCGCTTCTCGATGGCCAAGTTCTTCCCCAACGCCAAAATCTCAATCATCCACGGACAGGCCCGGCGTGTGCGCGGGCGGCTGGTGGTGGCGATGTTTCATCCTGCCGCCGCGTTGCATCAGGCCAAGTTCAAAGAGCCTTTGATTGAAGACTTCAAAAAACTTCCGGCCCTGATTGCTGCTGAGCGTGAAGCGTCTGCAGCAGCCGGCGCGCCTGATGCCGGGCCGGCAGACGACGAGCCGCCGGCAGAACAGATGAGCCTGTTCTGAGGGTGACGGCGGTAATTTTCAACTTCCGTATCTCGACGGGTATTGACCAAAGCCCCGCCTCGGCCTAAACTTTGGGCAACAGGCGCTCCCGTCGGGCGGGGTGACCCCGCGCGGCGGGTTCTTTTGTCTGTGGCATGCGGTGGTTGAGCCTTGTGTTCGTCGTTTCCCTACTGGCGGCCTGCGCCACAGCGCCGGCCACACTGCCTCCCTCTGCGCCGACCAAGGCTAAGGCATCTGCAATCAACACGCCATCGTCCATCGCCTCTGTAACGCCTTCTCTAACCACTGCGCCCCCTCCAACCCTCACGCCAACTATACCGGCACCCACCACTGCTGCTCCGGCGACCGAACCGACCGAACTGTCTGTAACCGAAGCCTGTACGTCCCGCGTGGGCACAGTGGAGTCCGTTAGTATCCCTTCGCCTGACACCGGCCCTATCCGCGCGCGCATCTACTTGCCGCCCTGCTACGCCGGCCACCGCGAGCGGCGCTATCCGGTTCTCTACCTCCTTCACGGCCGGGGCTTCACTGAAGACCAATGGGAACGGCTGGGCGCAGTCGCCGGCGCGGATGAGTTGATTGCTGCCGGTGAGATCGCGCCGCTGTTGATCGTCATGCCGCGCGACCCGGGCGAGCGCTTCGACCCGGCGCTGGTGGAAGCCGTTATCCCCTACGTAGACTCCACATACCGCACAGTAGCTGAACGCGCGGCGCGCGCCATCGGTGGGCTATCGCGCGGCGGGGGCTGGGCCGTGCACTTCGGGCTGAAATACGCAGAGACGTTCGGGCGCCTTGGCCTGCACAGCCCGGCCGTGTTCTATGACAACGAGTACAACATTCTGGAGTGGAGCCGCCGGCTGCGCGACCGGCCCAAGCCGGCCGTGTATCTGGATGTGGGTGAAGGTGACGGGAATCGGCACAGCCCGGCCTGGCTCGATCAAGTCTTCACTTGGTTCGATTTTGGGCATACCTACATCGTGCGGCCCGGTGGCCATACCGAGCGCTACTGGGCCAGGCACGTGCGCGAGTACCTGAAGTTTTATGCGGCGGATTGGCGCCAGGCGACGTGGAACACCGAAAGAGATGCGGCTGAACCGGCTCCCTGAAGCCACACCGCAAAGGTCAATCCTGTTCGCCGCCTTGGCGGGCGCGTTGTAGCGTGTTGATCGAAACCAGACCGGTGCGGATGGCGTACAGCGCGGCCTGCGTGCGGCTGGGCACCTTCAGCTTGGATAGGATGGCGCCAACGTGCGAGTGCACCGTCTTCTCGCCAATGTTCAGCGCCTGCGCAATTTGCTTGTTCGAGTGGCCTCTGGCGAGCAGCTTGAGCACCTCGGTCTCCCGTCGCGTCAAAGGCTCCGTTTGTTCGGGCGAGCGCACGTCCTTGATGAGTTTGGCAGCGACCTGTGGCGAAAGGTACACCTGGCCGGCGGCGGCGGCCTTAACCGCACGGATAACTTCCTCGCCGGAGGCATCCTTAAGCAGATAACCGACGGCACCGGCACGCACTACGTCAATGACCACGTTATCTTCGAGCACGCTGGTCAGCGCGACGATCTCCGTTTGCGGCAGGTCACGGCGAATGAGGGTGATGGCCGTCAGGCCGTCCATCACCGGCATGAGCAGATCCATCAACACCACATCGGGTTGCAATCGCCGGGCTAGCTCCACGGCTTCCTGACCGTTGCCGGCCTCGCCCACCACCTCGATGTCCGGATCGAGCGTCAGCAACATGCGCACCCCCTGACGCATCACCGTATGGTCATCGGCGACAATCACACGCACCGGCATAGGACTTTCCTTTGGGTAGGGTCGTAACACGCCGCTGAGTATAACATCGGCCTCAGTCCTCGGGAATTTTGTGCAAAAGGCGGGTGCATTTCAGATTATTGGCCGCCCCTTCGACTACAACCCGCAAAAGCAGCGGGCCTCCGTTCAGAGTGCAGCCCGGCCAAAAAATAGAAATGCACCCCAAAAGGCGCTCCGCTAAAAGTTCTATTGGCCTGCTTTCGGGGTAAATTGCCATCGACACCGATATATGATAGCAGCGACAGATAGGAGCGTTGAGATGGAAAGCAGTAAGCGATTTCTCTTCCTGTCGGTAATTTTGGCGCTGATCGCGTCGCCGGTGATGGGCCGCGCCTTCGCCGTAGAAGAAGCCGCCGGAGGCACAATTTTCCTGCCGCTGGTGGCGCGTAACTATGACGCCGTGGCTAGCCTACGGCGAATCCATGCTCCCTTCTTCAACGTAGCCGACATCACCGGCCAGAAGTTCTCGGAGATGGCCATCTTCTGGTTCGGGCGTGTCAGCCCGACCGACAACTACACCGATGTACGCGTGGCCTATAACACCAGCGAGCTGGTAATTTACACGGCCACGTTTGACCGCTGGTTGTGGTACGACACAACCCCCTCAGCGTCTGACCTAACCCAGTGGGACTCAGTCAGTCTCTATCTCGACCTTGCCGGCGCGGTCGGCAGCGCACCGTCCCCGTCCAGCTATCGCTTCATCGCCCAGCTTAGCAACGGCGGCACGCTTCCGGCTGCTTCTAAGGCCACCTATCGTGGCAACAGCTCCGGCTGGAACGCGCAAACCATCGCGTTCACGGCCGTTGCCGGCTGGCGAGGCGACTCCCTCAACAACAACAATGACTCGGGTGATCGCGGCTGGGCGATGACCTTCCGCATCCCCTTCAGCAGCCTAGGCGTGAGCGCGCCGCCTCAGGGCGCTACGCCGTGGGGCCTAGCCCTCGTCGTCCATGACCGGGATGACCCTGGCGGCACACCTATTCCCGATCAGGCCTGGCCCGGGAACAGCATAGACGCGAACAGCCCGTCTACCTGGGGTCAGCTGCACTGGGGCCTGCCTACCTACACAGCGCCACCCTCGACGGGCGGTGGCACCACCACCATCCGCCATAAGTTGAACGGCGCCGTCGTGCCGGACGCTGCGGTAGGCGGCACTCTGGAGAATCAGTGCCCTGGCGACGAGAACCACATCTGGAATCAGTGGGGCAATCTCAACTACGGCTACGGCACGGGGATCAACATCCAGAATCAATCCGACATTGCAGATTGGCCCTGCTTTTCTAAATACTATGTGACCTTTCCCTTGAGCGGCCTGCCTGCGGGCAAGGTCATTCGCTCGGCAACCCTGACTCTTCACCACTGGGGAAACTCTGGCCCGGGCACGACCTCTTACATCCACGTTTCAACGGTCGCTTCAGACTGGAGTGAGAACACGTTGACCTGGAACAACGCTCCCCTGGCGCTGGAGAACGTGGCCGTTGCCGCCGTGCCGATGGTCGGAGCGTGCAACTGGCCGTGCGTGCCGCGCACCTGGGATGTGAGCTACGCGGTAGCGCGGGCTTACGCCGCTGGCCAGCCTTTGCGCCTGGCGCTGTACTCCTCGGATAGCGGATATCACAGCGGCAAGTACTTCAGCACCTCAGATGCTGAGGATTGGAACGCTGTCGGTCGCCCAACGCTGACGGTGAACTGGGGCAATCCGTAGCCTGGCCATCATGCCGCTTGCCTCTCGGCAAAAGATGCACTATGTCATCTATGCGAACCGACGAGCGCGCTCCGCTCAACGCCCTCCTGCTCGCCGGCCTGTTGGCCTATACTCAGTGGGCTACTGGCCCAACGCCAGCGGCGCTTGCCCCAATCGCACCTCTGGCCCAATCGCCTCCAATAGAGCTGATGGCTTCGCCACGCAGACTGGCCGGCCTGTCTCCACTCAGACCGTTGTGACCAACAGCGCCGGCGTGTTGAGCCTAGCCGTCAATAACTTGGCTAACGATATCGCCGTGCGGATTACGCGCTGACATTTGGTAGCTGGTAAGGAGAGCAGTGATGTTTCGATACGTTCAACGTGCCTGGACGTTTCTGCTTCTAATGACGCTTCTGGCTTCGGGCAGCTGGCTCGACGCCCTGCGCGCCGCGGCACAAACCGACGGCCCGGTTGCGCCCGTTGCCATTCCCGCCGGTGACTGGCCGCAGCTGGGCCGCGACCCGCAGCGCACCAACTACTCACCGCAGCAGGTCAATGCGCCGTACTGTTACGCCTGGAAGTGGTACGGCGTGCCTTTCGCCTCGCGCGCACAGCCCGTCGTGGCGAGCGGTCGCCTCTTCATTGGCGGGATGGACGGTAGGCTGTACGCCCGCGACGCGACGACGGGCGCGCCGCTCTGGTCGTATCAGACCGGCGGGCCGATTCGTCACTCGCCTGGCGTGCTGGGCAACACCGTTGTCACCGGCTCGCATGATGGCTTTACCTACGCGTTGGACGCGGCCAGTGGCACGTTGCTGTGGCGGACCTTCACAGGGCCGAGCATCACCGCGCCATTGTTGGATGAGGGCCGCAACTGGGTCTACGTCGCCGCTACCGACGGCTTCCTACGTGCGCTGCGCCTCTCGGACGGCGCGCAGCAGTGGGCGTACAACGCCGGCGCACCCATCCTCACCTCGCCCTCGCTCAGCGCGGACGGCAGCCGTGTGTTCCTCGGCAGCGAGGCCATTCAGGCGCTGGCTGTCAACGCGGCCACTGGCGCCGAAGTCTGGCGGCGCAGCTTGCACGGTCAGAGCCTGGGGGACCGTTATCCGGTCGTCGCCGGCGAAGCCGTCATCTATCGCTCACAGCCCCTCTATCATTTTCATTTGTTGCTGCGTGAGGGCGATGAAATCCTCAACCGCGCCGGCCCGCGTGGCGGAAACACCTTCAATCCAGCCGTCTGGGCAGCCGACTGGAACGCTGTCCGCCCACACATCCTCAACTACCTCAATAGCCAGCCAGCCAAGCAAACCTTCTTCGTGTTGAATGCCAGCGACGGGACTTCGCGTGGTACGGCGCCGGTGCTGTACACCTACGGCAACAGTGACGCCCCGAATACCCCTGTCATCAGCCCGTCCGGCGTGTACGTGACGTACCGCCCGCGCCACGGCATTCAGACCGATAGCAACACCGTTCACGTTACTACACAGTATGATGCAGAGCTAGGTCGGATGAACCTTTCCTCGCTCGACATCACCGCGCTAACTGCAAACGCGCCTGTGAGCGGTAGCCCGGAGTTCCGCATGACGTCCGATGAGCCGGCCATGCTGACAATGGGCGGCAACATCCTGTGGGTGGATAGCTGGGAGCGGCTGGGCGGCCTCAACGTCAGCACCGGGCAACTGCTGCACGTCGGCACCGTCTCTACCGAGTGGCCGGAGTGTTACGATGGTTCGAGCTGCGGGCCGGCCGGGCCGAATCCCTTCTTCCCGCTGCGAGCCGGCGAGCAGGCCTATCCCTTCCCATGGCCGCGCGTGACCGACGGTGCAGCGCGCGGCGGGGCCGTCATCGCCAACAACATGCTTTACTGGCGCGTCATCGAAGGTGGATTGGCCGGTATCAAGTCCGGGACTTGTAACGCTCAGGTCTGGACGTCTCTGCCCGAAACGCCAACCACAACTTCGGAGGCTCAGGCCGCTTCCACAGCAACCTTCGCTCCGATGGCCGGTGATAACAACCTGTACCTGCCGCTCATATCGCACAGCTTCGCCCCGCTTAGCATCTATATCACCCAAGACTTGACCACGCCCGTTGCCAACCCGCCGGCGGCACTGGTCAATCGCCTACGCAGCGAAGTCGAGGCGATGCTGCAACTCGCGAATGGCCAGCACCTGCTGCCGTTCTACTTCGAGCGCGGCTTCAGCAAGCAGTTCGTCTGGCCCTACAACTCTGAGGGTTGCGGCAGCGCGCCCTGTATCGCAGAGATTGGTTACACCTCCGGCGGCGTCTTTGGAAATACGGTCTGGCATGACCCCGGCGAGTTGCTCTATACGCTGGCTGCCGCATATCCGTATCTGGACAACGCGTTGCAGGCGCAGGTGCGCACCTACATGGCGGCAGAGATGAGCCGCTATCCGCCATTGCAGAACCTGCCGTACGGCGATCCGAATCGTGACTGGTTGCGACAGGGTGTGGCGCGCGAGCGCTACGAGGTTCCGCTCCGCAGCCAGCTCAACAACTGGCCACCGGTCGCGGCGAACGTCTCGGCGCTGTATGCCCTATGGCTATGGTCAAAGAACACTAACGACTGGAGCTATGCCTGTACCAACTGGAGCGCAGCGAAGGCACTGTTCAACGCGCGGCGCAACAGCGTGCGTTACTACGCCGACATCGCCGGCCTCATCGGCTACGCACGGCTGGCGCAGGGTCTGCGCGCGCGCAACTGCGCCGGTGTGACCGGCGCGGACTATGACGCCGGCTATCAGGCGGCGCTCTCCGCGTTGCAGGCCGGCGCGGGCGCGGCCAACTTCAACACCTATCGCACGCGCGCCGACCGCGACTACCTCGACCCGCGCGATATCGCCAGCGGTTGGTCGGCGCCTGTGTTCTTCGGCCTGACGCCCGAAGTGGGCCGCTATCTGCGCGAGCAAACAGGCGGGGCGGCGGCCAGTTACCTCATTGCCTTACAATCCGGGAACGGTGTGCAGTGGTGGTATCTCACGCGCGTCGGCGTGCACGCGGAAGAAGGTGAGACGTCGTACCTCTCGCCACTTACCGGCTGGTCGCACTTCCTGGGGCGCGCTTACGTCGTCGGCGACTCGCAGGCAACCCTGACGCGCTGGCTGGATCGGCCCTGGACGACGGGCGACCTTTACTCGTTGCAAAAAATCGTGGCAACCATTCACGCACCCTAGGACTTTGGTGTGAGGGGTAGGCCCTGAAAGCGGCCTGAAGACAAGCGATTTCGTGCGCTCTCCGACGGCGTCTGCTAGTGCAATCGTACTATGAGGGCCGCTGTCGGATTTTTGTTAGACTTCGATTGTTGGTGGTTGTCATCATCTTCTAACATCGTTTTGCGCTCTTAGCGTTTGTCTCTCGTCGCATGTCCGCTTCAATCGCTCGCCCTCGAACGTCCGCACTGAGCGGGGTGCGTCTGTACCTGAGCCGCCAGGCCTCCAGCCCGGCACGCTATGTTTTGGAGCAATTGCTCTACGCCACGGTCGGCTGGGTTCCGACGGTTGTGGGCATCGCCCTGCGCGGCGTGTTGTACCGTCTCATCCTGAAGATGGACGGGCTGGCAGCGATCGAGAACAACGTCCGCCTGCGCTTCGCCGACCACATCCGCTTGGGTCATGGTGTCTATCTCGATCAGGGCGTGTACCTGCACGCCACACCGGGCGGCATCACCATCGGCGACGACACGATTGTGATGCACGGCGCGGTGCTGCATGTCTATAACTTTCGCGACCTGCCCCATGCCGGCATCACCATCGGCGCGAAAAGTCTGATCGGCGAGTATACGGTCATTCGTGGGCAGGGCGGGGTACACATCGGCGACCGCGTGTACACCTCGCCGTTCACCCAAATCATCGCCGTCAATCACGTCTTCGACGACCCCAACCGGCCTTTCGTGGAGCAGGGCATCACAGCAGAAGGCATCGTGATTGAAGATGACGTGTGGCTCGGAGCAAGCGCGGTGGTCACGGATGGCGTGCGCGTGGGGCGCGGCGCAGTCGTGGCTGCCGGCGCGGTGGTGACGAAGGACGTGCCGCCCTACACCGTGGTGGGCGGCGTGCCGGCAAAACCCATTCGCTCTATTGTTGAAGACGGCCGGGCGCGACCTGAGCGGGTCGTCTATTTCCAGAAGTGAGGGCGGCCCGCTAGGCCGTCGCTGAGTAGAGGAGGTTGAAGCTATGACCGCTCTTAGCATTGTGATCCCCGCTTACAACGAAGAGGACGGCATCGAAACCATTGCCCGACGTGTGCTGGCCGTTAAGCCAGAACTGGACAAGGTCGGCGTCGAGCTAGTCGAGCTGCTGGTAGTGGACGACGGCTCCAGGGACCGCACCGCTGAGATTGCCCGTAGTATCCCCGGCGTGACCCTGATCCAGCACAAGCAGAACAAAGGCTATGGCGGTGCGCTCAAAACCGGTTTTAGCG
>JANWXR010000081.1 GCA_025057205.1 Anaerolineales bacterium
AGAAGTGTGGGAATTTTATCACAAGCAACGCGACGAAACAGGTCAAAATGCGCCCTATGCCCTTTATAAAGTCAGCCGAGCTTGCTGTTATGGAATGCCAGCCTTCCTGAGGCTGCCACGAGCCTCGTGCGAAGGCACAAGGGACACGAAGCGATAGCCCTGGCAACGTAGCGGCGCGAGATAATTTCAGCGCAGCTTGCGCATCATCCTGTCAAGGTCGCCGGAGCCGAAGTGCTGTTGGCTCAGCTTAGAGCGGTTTCCGGCTTGAATTACGGCAAGGCATGTAAAATTCGACCCGTGTTCAGTGAATATTCACTTACCGTAACCGTAAGTCAATCTGTAATTCGCTATAGGCCGGCCAACTGGTGTGTTTCCGGGATGCCGTTGAGGACGTAGCCCGCTGGCGCGCGCGCCAGCACGAAGCGCTCGTAGCCGAAGAGCTTCAGCCGCTGCGGCTCCGGCACTGACGTGGTGAAAGTCTTCGGCTGGCCGGTCGCCGGGTCAAAGTCGAACTGGGAGCGGTGGCAGGCCAGCGCCGCCAGTTTGCGCTCCAGCCAGTCGCGGATGTCCACCTCGGTCGTAATCTGCTCGTCCGGCACGCCGACGAAGCCCAGCACCTTCCCGCCGATCTCCGCCCGGCGGTCACGGAGGGCCGGCACCTGCTCCCTGAAGCTGCGCGGCAAGGCAAAGTAATAGAGTTTGGCCGGATGATGAGGCGGCAGGCTCAGGTCAACACGGGCGTCGGCGGCCAGCTCGAAGGCGCGCGTGGTGAAGGCAGAGACGGCGATGTGGTCGGGATGACCGTATCCGCCGCCGGGATCATGGGTGATGACAATCTGAGGCTGCAATTCGCGGATCAGCCGGGCTACGTCGCGGGCGGCGGTTTCCAACGGAACCTGCACCACTGCGCCATCCTGGTAATGCAGGCAACGCGGCGCTTCGATTCCGAGGGTGGCGCAGGAGCAGGCCAGCTCTTGCAGGCGCACCTGCCCGAGGGTCTCGCGCGTAGCGGCCTCATTCTTGATCTGCGCGTCCGGGCCGTCGCCGCGCGTGGCGCAGACCACGTAACAGCGCGCGCCTGCCGCTGCGTACTTCGCCAGCGCACCGCCCGTCGAAAGCTCGTCGTCCGGGTGCGCGACCACGGCAAGCAGAGTCGGACTCGCAAGCATCGCAGCGTTCAAAAAACGAAGGCGGACTTCAGGCCGCCGCTAGGGATAGCTCATCTGCGGTCTGCCATCCGCCGTCTGCAATTGTGTGGAATTAGCCGAGATAGTCACGCAGGGCGCGGCTGCGTGTGGGGTGGCGCAGCTTGCGCAGGGCTTTGGCTTCGATCTGGCGGATGCGCTCGCGGGTGACGCGGAAGTGCTGGCCGACTTCTTCCAGCGTGTGGTCTTGGCCGTCCTTCAGGCCGAAGCGCATCTCCAGTACTTCACGCTCGCGGTCGGTGAGGATGGAGAGCGCGTTGCGCACCTGTTCACGCAGCAATTGCTGTGAGGCGGCCTCCGCCGGCGCCGGCACCGTCTCATCCTCAATGAAGTCGCCGAGCAGGCTGGATTCTTCCGAACCGACCGGCGTCTCCAGACTCATCGGCTCCTGAGCGGTGCGCAGGATTTTGCGGACCTTGGCCGCAGCGCGGCGCCATTGCCGGTCGAGCAGCGGGTCGAGCCGCTCGCCGGTCGCCAGCGCCTTGCGGATTCGCATCACCTCTTCGGGCGTGAGCAGGTCCAGCTCCAGCGCGATCTCCTCCGAGGTCGGCTCACGGCCCAGCTCCTGCTGCAACTGGCGCTGCACGCGCATCATGCGATTGATGGTATCCACCATGTGGACGGGGATGCGGATGGTGCGGGCCTGGTCGGCGATAGCGCGGGTGATGGCCTGCCGGATCCACCAGGTGGCGTAGGTGCTGAACTTGTAGCCCTTGGTCGGGTCGAATTTCTCGACGGCGCGCAACAGGCCGATGTTGCCTTCCTGGATCAGATCGAGGAAGGAGATGCCGCGCCCAATATAGCGCTTGGCCACGCTGACGACCAGGCGCAGGTTGGAGCGGATGAGGGTCTTGTTGGCTTCTTCGTTGCGCTGGGCGATGAGCGAAAACTCGTTGCGCAGCGTTTTCTCGTCCGGCAGCCAGCCGCGAAAGGTGCGCTTCTGCGGGAAGCGGACGCGACGGGCGCGACCACCGTCCTTCTTGTGTTCCAGCGCGTGCAGCAGCTTGGTCTGCACTGTGCCGGGAAGAAGATAAAGAAGGACGAACAGATGAAAGGCCTCTTCGGCCAGCTTGCTCCAGGAATGGTCTTTGCCCCAGTGCCCACCCTGGCTCAGCCAGGTGCGCAGGGTCGCTGTCTCGCCGACGTTCCAGGTTTCACGCAGGCGCTGCGCCTCGACCAGCAACGCGGTCAGCTCCAGCATCGGCAAGCGACGTTTATGCGCTTCCTCATACAGCCGTGCGTAAGTGCGTTCCAGATCGTCAAAGAGTTCCAGGCAGATGGCTTCGTCGGTGGGCAGGTGTTTGGTGCGCGGGTGAGGCTCCTGGTTGATCAGCGTCTGCAGGTGGCGCTCGGCCATCATCTGCGTCGCCAGCCAGATTTCCTGATCCGGCCCAAGCAGCGGCACCTGGCCGATCTCTTTGAGATACATGCGCACCGGGTCATCGGCCAGCTCGGCCAGGGAGATGCTGGAGTCGTCGAGGCCCTCTTCCTCGATCTCCTCCAGTTCTTCCTCGCCCGGCTCGCCCTCTTCGGCGTCGAACGGCGTCTCCTCGACTTCCAGCTCATCGCGTCCCAGGTCGGACTCCTCCTCGGACACAACGTCCGCTTCGTCGAAGCCCGGCTCTTCCGTTTCGACGAAAAGTTCGTCGCCGGCTTCTTCGTCGCTCAGGGGCGGCGGGTGGTTGCCACGAGTATTACGCTTGGCCATCGCGTGGAAATTTCAGAAACGCAACGGGATGAATCTTACCACTATGCAACGGGCTTGGAGAAAACGTTCCGGCTCCGCGCCTGCGGCGAGAAAGCGCGGTCTACCTTGGCGCGCTCACTCGCCAGCCGCACCAGCTCCGGCTGATAGACTTCGGCCAGCGCATCGCCCTGCTCACGCGCGTCCTCGGCCAGAAAGCGCAACTGGTTCAGGCGCTGCGCCAGCGCGCGCTGGCGCAATCGCAGGGCGGCGTTGAGCAAGTCTTCCTTGACCTTTATTTCATCAACCGGATGCACTTCGGAAGCCAGCAGAGCCTCCAGCCGAGCCTGCAGAACTGCATCGAGATTATGCCGTAAGTGCTCCGAAGGTTCAACGTCAATTTGTTCGAGGGCGAGTTGCAGTGCTTGCAGGAGCAACTGCAACTCGACATCCGTGAAGTCGTCCGGCGAGAGCTTCTCCAGGCCGAGCGACTGCAAATCCCGGTCGAGTTGGTACAGCGCTTCAGGGCGGCGCAGGAGCAGGCCGAGGCAATACATCTCCAGCTTGGACGCTTCCAACTCCGTGGCGGGCTGAGCGCGCCCAGGGGCGGTTCGCCTGAGAACAGGCTGCCCGGGCGCAGGCGGGGCCGGGCGTTTGCCGGGCTTCGGCTTTGCCGTTCGCGAGGCCAGCACGGCCTCGCTCACTTTGAGCGTGCGCGCCAGCTTCTGCCGGTACGCCTCGCGCTCAATCGGGTCGGCCACGTCGTCAATCAGCGGCAGTACAGCATCGGCGATCTCGGCCTTCACTTTCGGGTCGTCCAGATTCCTGCCGGCGGTCAGCACACGGATAACGTATTCGACCACCGGCTCGGCGGCCTCCACCAGCCGCGTCCACTCTTCGGGGCTGCGGCGAATCACATCGTCGGGGTCGAGGCCGGGCGGCAGCGTCATCACGCGGATGTCCGCGCCGAGGCGGCCCTCCACACGCACCAGCCCGCGCGGGTCGAAGCTGATCTCTCCTTCGCGGTCGAAGGCGTCGCGCGCCACCATTAGGCCGCGCAGCGTGGCCGCGTCGCCGGCCTCGTCGGCGTCCAGCGCCAGCAGGATGCGTTTGGCGTGTTTCTTGAGCAGGCGCAGCTGATGCTCGGTGAGCGCCGTGCCCTGCGAAGAAACAACGTTGGCGAAGCCGGCCTGATGCGCGGCGATCACATCCAGGTTGCCCTCGACCACCACGGCCACGCCCGAATCGCGGATGGGCTTGCGCGCCAGATGCAGGCCGAACAGCGTGCGACCCTTGTCGAAGAGCGCCGTCTGCGGGCTGTTCATGAACTTGGGAACCACATCCGGCTGCAGGGCGCGCGCCTGAAAGCCCGTCATCCGCCCCTGTTCGTCGCGCACCGGGATCATCAGCCGGTCGCGGAAGCGGTCGAACTGGCGGCGGACGGCGGACGGCGGGCTGTCTTCGGCTTCTTTTTCCACCACCAGCCCGGCGGCCAGCAAGTCTTCAGTTGTGTAGCCTTTCGCCTTGAAGTAATTGAGCGCCGCATCCCAGGCATCGAGCGCGTAGCCGAGCTGGAACATCTCGATAGCTTTATCGGTAAGGCCGCGTTGCGCGAGATGTTCGCGAGCGTGCCGGGCCTGCGGCGCGTTCCTGAGCAGGTGATGGTAATAGACGGCGGCGGCCTCGAGCAGCTGGCGTAGGTGGTTGAGGTGGTCGTCCTGCGCGACCTGCTCCGGCGTGCGCGGCTTGAGTTCCACACCGGCAAGGCCGGCCAGCAGTTGCAGCGCGCCGGAGAAGTCCAGCCCGTCGCGCTTCATCACGAACTTGAAGATGTCGCCGCCTTCGTTGCACTGCCCGAAGCAGCGCCACGTGCCGGTATCCGGCCAGACGGCGAAGGAGGGGGTGTTATTTTTGTGGGCGTGGAAGGGGCACAGCCCCATGTAGGCGCGGCCCGACTTGCGCAGCTTGACCGTCTGCGAAATCAGCTCCACCGTATCTATGCGGGCCTTGATGTCGTCAATGACGGACATGTGGAGGGTGATTGATGACTGATGACTGAAGACTGAAGACTGAAGACTGAAGACTGATGACTGATGACTGATGATTAGAGATTAGAGATTAGAGATTAGAGATTAGAGATTAGAGATTGAGGGCGATTATAGCTGAGGGTGTGAGGCGGAAGGGGGTGGGAAAAGTTGGGACGCTCACGTGGCGTCATGAATGCTTCGTATTCATTCGTGTTCATTTGTGGACTCCCTACCTCCAGAGCTAAGAAAGCGTTCACGCCGCGCCGTCGGAGACCTAGGCGGCGGCCAATGCGAGACTTCTCACCACACGAGCTGGCTGGGCGAACCGAGGATCAACGTCACTTCGGCTGGGGGGTGGTTTTGTAGGGTAACCGCAGAGTGGTCACTTCCGCTTCGAGCGATTCAAACTCAGGATATCTTTGTGCACCAGCGTCGCCCTGCGCTCCGCCGCCAGCGCCGCGATCCAGGCGTCACGCGCGCCTGGGCGTTACCCGTGTCCTCCAACAACTGCTGCACGGTGTCGGCGCCAGCTTCGTCTTCAATCAACGTCAACCAGGCAGAGGTATCAATGACGTAGCTGGGCGGCATAGCGCTCAGCGGCTTGTTGATCCTCGCGGCGCGAGGCCCGCAGCCTTTCCACTAGACGCTCGCCACGCCCGCGCCCACGCAGCGCCGCGACCGTCTCGCGTACCGATCGGGCCTCCAGCGTTGGGGCCGGTTGCAGCGAGTGCAACAATTCAGTGACGATCTGCCAGCTCTCGTTCGGCGGCAGACGTTTCAGTTCGAGCACGATTTCCTGGACAGTCATCATGCACCTCCCGTGAGATTCTACATTACCAACGCCGCATTCAATTCGGCCAGAAGCGCGTTCGAGCCGATGTGCTCGGCAATCGTCTCCAGCCACCGGCGTTGCTGGACGGTGGCGGCGTGTTGCTGCAGTGCAATCAGGGCGGTCAGGGCGCGCTCCAGCCGCGCCCCGTACGGCGCAGTAGTTCAGAACTCTTTCAGCTTGCTCAAAGCCACCACGCCTGTGGCCAGTTTCCTCAAAGGAACTCGATATGCCCTTTCAATTCATCCGGCTCAAAGATATCGGCGATTTCCTTGAGTCGGCGAATGCACTCGCCGATCGGTAGCTTATCTTGATGCACATAGATGATCCCCTAATGAGTTCGTTTCCGCCGCGACCAGTCATGAGCCAGTCGAAGAAAATCGGCGTCATGAGTGAAAATCACAGCCCTCTCACGGGCGGCAAAAGCCAACTGGGCTTCATCAGTGAGGCCCAGGTTATCGGCCTCAAGAGCCGAGAAAGCATCCACGCCGCGCCGCCGAAGGCCGGCTGCAATGGCGACGGGGACGCTCTCGTCAGTGTAAATTCTAACGGCCATTCGCCGGCAGCAGCCTGGAAGCGTACTTCTTCCTCAGCCCGGCTACGAACTTTTCATCTGCCAGGATCTCGGCGTCAATCTCCTGCCGGTGATCGTAGTAGTACGACAGGGCATCATGCACCTGCGCCAGGGTGAGATGTGGGTGCGCATCCACAATCTGGTCCGGCGACCAGCCCAGCCTTTCGTACTCCAGCGCAATTTGAGACACTTTGAGGCGCGTCCCGGCAATGACCGGCTTGCCGCCGCTCACCGTCGGGTGGCGCGTGATGTAAGGATGTCGAGTCCGGCGCGCGGACTTAAGGGCAGTGGCGCACATGGCAATCTCCTGACGCGCGAATTGTAACGCAGTTCAGAACCCCTCCAGCTTGCTCAAATCCGCCACGCCGCGGGCCATGTTCGCGATGCGCTGCAACAGGCCAAGGCGGTTGGCGCGCACCTGCAGGTCATCGGTCATGACGAGCACCTCATCGAAGAAGCGGCTGATGGCGGGGATCATGGGCGTGAGCTGCCGGAAAAGATCGTCAACGGATTTCACGGATTTCACAGATTTCGAGACCGCATCGAGCTCCTTCTCCGCCGGCTCGGTCAGTTGTTCGCTGTGGACGGGGTATTGCTCCTTCTGGTCGCGGGTGATGCGCACGCAGCGCGCGTACGCTGCCAGAATCTGCGGCCAGTCATCGCGCGCCACCCACCTCGAGAGCTGCTTGACCGCCGCGAGCGCCAGCGCCGGATTGTGCGCCTGCTCAGCCAGCACCGCGTCCACCACGTCGTAGCGATAGCCCTGCTCCAGGAACTGGCCGCGCAAACGTGCGGCGAGGAAGGTCAGGAGATCGGAGAGTAGAGAATTGGAGATGGGGCGAACGGCGTCGGGCAGCAGCGCGATGGCGGCTTCGAGCGCGTTGCGCAAATCGAAGTCAATGTTCTTCTCGAAGAGGATTTGGTTGACGGTGAGCGCGGCGCGGCGCAGGCCGAACGGGTCGGCGGAGCCGGTGGGCGCCAGGCCGGCGGCGAACAGCCCGGCCAGCGAGTCGAGCCGGTCGGCCAGGCCGAGGGCGAGGCCCGGCTTTGTCTCCGGCAGGCCGTACTGCTCGCGGATGGCCAGCGCCACCTCGCGCGGCTCGCCGGAGTGCAGGGCGTACTCGTAGCCCATGATGCCCTGCAGCGAGGTCATCTCCACCACCATCTGCGTAGTGAGGTCGGCCTTGCTCAGGTAGGCGGCTCGTTGCGCAATGGCGGTTTCGGCCTCGCTCAGTCCGAGCATTGGCGCCAGCTGCACCGTCAGTTTCTCGATGCGCTCCGATTTGTCGAGCATCGAGCCGAGTTTGGACTGGAAGGTCAGCGTGCACAGCTGCGGGCGGAACTCCTCCAGCCGGCGCTTGCGGTCTTCGCGCACGAAGAATTCGGCGTCGGCGAAGCGCGCGCGGATGACGTGCTCGTTGCCCTCGCGCACCACGTCGAGGTGTTTGGCGTCGCCGTTGCGAATGGCGATGAAGTAAGGGAGCAGCTCTCCTTCGCCTCCGGCCCTTTTCCCACCGGCAGAAGGGCGAGCGACCGGGAAATAGCGCTGGTGCTTCTTCATCACCGCAATGAGCACTTCGCGCGGCAGGGCCAGCGACTCGGCGGCGAACGAGCCGAGCAGCGCGGTGGGGCATTCGACGAGGTGGGTCACTTCGTCGAGCACACCTTCATCCGCAATCACGCCGCCCGCCTGCTTTGCCAGCTTTTTCGCCTGCCGCAGGATGAGAGCGCGCCGCCGCGCCGGGTCTACCTCGACCTTCGCCTTCTTCATCGCCGGTAGATAGTCGTCGGCTTTGGGGATGACGATGGGGGGTGAGCCAAGGGGGCGCAGGCCCCGGCTGACGTTGCCCGTCTGCAAGCCGGCGTACTCGAAGGGGATGACGGCCTCGCCGAGCAGCGCCACAAGCCAGCGGATGGGGCGCGAGAAGGCGGTCGGGTCGCCGGGCCGCCAGCGCATGGTCTTCTCGAACTTGAGCGCGCCGATGAGTTTGGGCAGCAACTCGGCCAGCACTTCGGTTGCGGGCTTGCCGGTTTCCTTGACCACCGCCACCACGTACTCACCGCCGTCCATGGTGCGCCGTTCGAGCTGCGCAGGCGAGAGGTTGTATTTACGCGCGAAGCCCTCGGCGGCGGGCGTGGGCCGGCCGGTCGCATCGAAGGCGCGGTCGGCGGGCGGGCCTTTGACTAC
>JANWXR010000082.1 GCA_025057205.1 Anaerolineales bacterium
GGCGCAAAGACTTCGCTCCTGTTTTCCTTAGCGTTCTTGGCGTCTTCGCGGTTCAGATGGACTTTTTTTCAGTAAAGCCACAGTAGAAACTCACTGAAAATAGCTCGAATTTTGCACGCCTTGCCGTAAATCAAGCCAGAAATCGCTCTAAAAAACTTAGACTGCATTTTGTTCAGCGCGGCCAGTTCCCTGCCCCCAGTCACGGGCGACGTTGTGCCACAGACAAAGCCGGACTGCCCGGCCGACGAAGCGGCTGAGGTAGGTCAGGCGAGGCACCTCTTCCGGTGTGCACGGATCACCAGCCACCAGCAGCAGGCCTACTTGTGCGACGAGCGACATCACCGGCACCGCTGACCGCAATGCTGTTGCACGATCTCGCGACACAAAGCCCCGGTCCAGGTCGGCACCGCGACGGCGCGAGAAGCCCACGCAATCCGGCTCAAAGATGTGCGGCAACTGTTCCGGTGCGATCACTTCGCCGTCGTCGGAGACGGTGACCCACAACCGCGCCTTCCGGGCTGCGTCGACTATACAGCCGGACGGTGTGCGTGGCGCCGTCGGCGGTAGGGTCGCGTGCCTGAGGGAGCAGATTCACCCATAAGTCTTCGAGTTTGCGGGCGCTGCCAAAGACCAGCGGCAGGTCCTCGGCCAAATCCAGTTGCAGGCGTACACTCCGGCTCTCTAACTACGCGCCAATGTAGAATGGGGTGTTAAACGGTCTGGTTGACCGACACCAGCTACAGCGTATCGGATGTTAGTGGCGTGACCGAAAGGCGTCTTTAAACGTCCCGGCAAGGGAACGGGTAGGCATAGTTAGCGCCGAGCCCGTGCAGCGTTACAGGTCCGACGGAGAGAACAGTTCCAGCTTGTCGAAACCAGTCCCATAGGAGAGAGTCGGTTCAGGCTCGGCCACAGGCAGAAGCAGCTCAATGATCAGCCCCGGACCGTCAGCACGGTTCTCCGCCCGGCATTCTCCGCCCACACTCCAGACCAGGTTGGCGACCATAGACAGGCCCAGGCCCATACCGGCCACCTCACCAGTCATGGACTTTTCGACCTGATAATAGGGGAGCCAGATGCGCGTCAGGTTTTCCTCAGTCAACGAACGACCATCATCCACCACTCGCAGCAGGAGTCGAGACTCATCCGCCGCCTGTGGCCGAAGCACTTCCACCAGAACGGAGGGGCGATTCTGAGAGTGAAACTTCTTGGCGTTCTCCAGAAGTTCCAGCAAGATGAGCTTGAGCAGATGATGGGCCGGCCAGACCGAGAGAGTTTCCAGGCCAGGAGCCACCTTTACCTGTACATCAGCCAGTTCCACAACACGGGCGATCTCGGCAACAACTCCCTCGAGCGCACTCAGCGATAGGGGTGCATGTTGATGGCTAAGGCGAGAGGTGTGCACATAGCGCAGCACATCTTCAACTGCGCCATGCAGACGCTCGGCGTCGCGGTAGGCCAATTCGGCAAGATTGCTGATCTCGTTCGGCGACAGTTTGCCAGCTAGCTCGGTGAGCAACTCCAGCGCGCCGACGATGCCGGCCACAGGCGTGCGGAGTTTGTGTGTCACCAGCGTATTGAAGGACCAAGCCTCGCGCTGCAATTCCATCTGCCGAGTGACATCGCGCAGGCGGATTACGCTGGCGTCAGTGTTGGGTAAATGAAAGACACTTACCTCGAGCCAGAACGCGCTCTCATCGGCAGTCTCGGGGCGGATCAAATGGTGGGGCAGCTCGCCTTGCTGCCAGGCCGTCTCTGGCACGCAGCGGTAGCGGCTCTCTACCCGTTCCCGGAAAGTGCCCACCAGAGGCGCATCTCCGCCCTGCTTCAGCCCAAGCCAGCGACGCGCCTGCGAATTGGCGTAGGTGATGTCGCCGGCACCGTTGCCTACCGCCATCAGGTAGCCGTCCTCTGCCTGTTCCATCACCCAGGCAAAGCGCATCCGCTCCGTCACCAGCCGACGGTAACGGTTCAGTCGCAGGATCGTCTGCACCCGGGCGCGCAGCACCACCCGGTCGAAGGGCTTGGTCACAAAGTCGTCGGCGCCGGCCTCGATGCCTCGCAGCAAGGATTCGCGGTCGTCCAGTGCTGTGACCATGATAATGGGCACCTCGGCCAGCACCGGGTCAGCGCGCAGCCGGCGACAGACCTCAAAGCCGTCCATACCCGGCATCATCACGTCAAGCAGGATCAGATCGGGCTGCAGCGCAGCGGCCTGGTGCAGCGCTTGCGGGCCATCGGCAGCGAAGGCCAGGTTCAGTCCGAGCGGCGCCAGCAGCGCCTGCAACGTATTCAGGTTGTTCGGCTGATCGTCCACGACAAGCACATAGTTGGCCGATAACATCCTTCAGGTCATCCCTTCCCTCGCTGCCATGTAGGTACGGAGGGCGATCGCAAGTTGGCGGTCGCTGACCGGGCGGAAGAAACAGGCGGTCGCGCCGGCGTTCAGGCAACGTTCTTGTTCGGAGGCCAAGGCCAGTGTAGTGATGGCCAGGATGGGCACTTGCGCCGTGGCCGGTTGGGCGCGCAAACGTCGGATCACGGTCACGCCATCAATCACCGGCAGGCGGACATCGAGCAAGATCAGCGCCGGCGTTTCTTCGAGTGCACGTTCGAGCACTTCCTGTCCGTTGCGGGCAATGGCCGAACGGTAACCGAGGGATTGCAGTTGACGGCTCTGAGCCAGCAAACGCATCTCATTCTCATCCGCAACCAGGATGAGCGGTGGCAGGCCGGTTACGCCAGCAGGCGCCAGCAAGCCGGTCTGCCCGGTGCGCGCCCGCCGGACTAGTCCTGCACCGCTAATGGCGGAGCGCAGCCGCTCACGCGTGACCGGCTTCAGGACTACTTCTACGCCCTTCACCGTAGCCGCTGTGCTGTCGTCGGCAATGACGATGAGCGGAATGGTACAGGTGCGTGGGTCCTGCTGCAACTGGTAGAGCAAGTGCCGGCATAGCTCCACATCTGCTCCCAGCTCCAGCAAGATAAGTGGCGGCTGAAGGGTGGCCGCAGTCTCAAAGGCGTCCGGCCCGCAAAGGTGCGGCACCGCCCAGATGCCCATCTCCGAGAGATAAGCGGAGAGCACGTCGGTTGGGTCAAGAGCCGGCTGAAAGAGCAGCGCCTTTTCGATGCGTCTCAAGCGTGTCGTTTCGGCAGAAGGGTCACTCCAGGGAGACCACGGCAAGGCGATGCTAAAGCGGCTGCCTTCGCCCGGCGCGCTGACGACGGAGACGCCGCCGCCGTGTAGGTCGGTCATGCGATAGACCAGCGTGAGTCCGAGGCCACTCCCGACGTGGGCGCGCGCCAGGCGACTATCCAATTGCACGAAGGGCTGAAAGAGTCTGGGAATGTCGTCGGCAGCGATGCCGATGCCGGTATCCCAAACGGTGAAAACGACGGCTTCGCGCTCCGGCTCGGCGTGTACGACCAGGCCCAGCGCTCCCCCTTCGGGCGTGAACTTGACGGCGTTGCTCAACAGGTTCACCAGGATTTGCTTTAGGCGTCGCATGTCGGCGCGGACATGCGTCACCGCCGGGTCAATTTCCAGTTGCACGTCGAGCCGTTTTTTCTCCGCAGCTGGGCGCACCAGTCGCAGGCTCGAATTACAGACGGCGGCTACTTCCAACTCTTCCAAATGCAACTCCAGCTTGCCGGCTTCGATCTTGGAAACATCTAACAAGTCATTAATCAGAGTCAACAGATGCCGGCTGCTTTCTTCGATGTTGCGCAGCGAGAGCATCTGTTCAGGGGTGAGCGGCCCGTAAACCTGGTCTTGTAACGCCTCGGCCATGCCAAGGATGGTGTTGAGCGGCGTACGCAGCTCGTGGCTCATGCTTGCCAGGAACTCATCTTTGGCGCGCGCGACCCGCGCCAGCTCGGCGTTGGCGGCGCTCAGGTCGGCGGTGCGCTCGGCCACGCGCTCCGCCAGCCGGATGCTCTCCCTTTCCAGCGCGGCGTTGGCCGCCTCAAGTTGAGTAGTGCGCTCCTGCACACGCGCCTCCAGCTCGGTGTTGAGGCGCAGGATTTCCTCTTCAGCCTGTTTTCGCTCGGTGATGTCAGTTTGTGAGCCGGCCATCCGGTAAACGCGACCCTCGGCGTCGCGCAAGCCAACGCCTCGCATCATAATCCAGCGGTAACTGCCGTCTCGGTGCCGCATCCGAAATTCTGCTCGGTAATCAGGCTGCTCGCCCTGCAGATAAGCGCGTAACACGGCCAGCACGTACGGGCGATCTTCGGGATGAAGCAGGTCTATCCAGGTCTCGAACTGATTGGGCAATTCCTCATCGGCGTAGCCCAAAAGTGCCTTCCAGCGTGGGGAAAAGTAAACTTCATTCGCCGCGATATTCCAGTCCCACAAGCCATCGGTGGAACCAAGCACCACCAGCTCATAGCGTTCGCGGCTGGCGGCAAGCTCCAGCTCCAAATGCTTTCGCTGGGTGATGTCGAGAACGATGCCATCTATCCACCCAGTTCCGTTAGAGGCATCGGGGGCCAGGCGCGCCCGCTCTAGCACCCAAATCACGCGGCCGTCGGCGCGCCTCAGACGATATTCTGCTTCAAAAGGTTGGTTGGCTGTGAACGCTTGCCGAATTAGCGTTTCCACTCGTTCCCGATCTTCCGGCAGAACGAGTTCGAAGAAGGAAGTGGAAGGCCGACCGAGGAAGTGTGCCACCGGGTAGCCGGTGAGGGCCTCTACGCCATCGCTGACAAAGTGGATTGTCCACTCACCATCATTGGCGCACCGGTAAACCGCTCCATCCACGTTGCCAACCACAGCACGAAAACGGGCCTCGCTTTCGCGCAGGGCCGCTTCCGCCTGTTGCAGCTCGCGGTAACGCGCCTGAATTTCACTTTCTGCGTTGCGGCGGCGCTCCACTTCGGCCAGGAGCAGCCGCGTCTGGGCAAGGGTCTGGGCTTCATGCTGCTGCAACCGAGAGGCCATCTGATCGAGGGCCCGAGCGAGCGCGCCAAGCTCATCCTGGCGCGTAGAATGAAAGCGAAAATCCAGCTCGCCCCGACCGAAGCGCTCGGCCCCGAGGCGCAGCTGCTCTAGTGGCTCGAAGAGCAGGTGATTCAGCGCCCACGCCAAAGCTGCGGTCACCAGGCCGCTCAGGATAAACACGCCGCCGCTCAGAATCAGCAGCGCGTCATCTGCTTGAAATTGTTGCCATGCAAACAGGAGGCCAATCAGCAGCGCTAATGCAATCAACAACCAGACGCCGATCAGGCTGAGGGCAAACAGGTACAGTAAGCGAACAGGGCGAAGGGAAAACATAGAACCCGATAGGGTGCGGCGCTGATTAAAGTATATCGGGCAGTCAGGTGTTGCGCTCGTCGCGCCAACAAAACCTCACCGTTGCTAACCAAAGCCAGGACGGGCAGTTTGGGTCAGAGAAATCGAGAAGAGACCCTCAGCTTACCAGTTTTCCCGCCGAAGCCAGCGGGGTCGGAAAAGCCCCTCAACCGAGCGTTTGCTACTGAAGTCTGGCAAATCCCGGTTGGCGCCAGATATGGCGGTCAGGCAAAGCAGCAGGCCGCCATATCCGGCGCCAAAAATTCCACTTGCCAGAAGTCTAGAGCGAATTCCTGATGGATTTACGGTTCCGTAGTAGAAACTCACTGAAAACAGGTCGAATTTTGCATGCCTTGCCGTAACTCAAGCTGAAAACCGCTCTAGTTTGCTACAATGTGAGCCGACTCCGGCCAACGCACCGGCGAGCCGTCTGATCAGTGAGTGATGCGATGAAACGCAATTTGGAATTTGTAGGCTTGACCCTGTTCTTTACCTTCTGTCTGAGCGTGGCATTCCTGGCAGGCTACTATGCCCGTGCCTTTGCGGACACCGAGCCATGGCTGCGCTGGCCGTTGCCTGGCCTGAGTGCTGCTGACACGCCATTCCCAATCTTCAATGAAGCACGCGCCAAGATCGAGCAAAACTACATCGGCACACTGCCGGAACAGAAACAGCTGGATTACAGCCTGGTGCGCGGCTACATCAACGCACTGGGCGACCCGTACACCGTCTTCATCGAGCCATCGCAAACGGAATTACAAGCGCAATCGCTAGCTGGAGAGTATGGCGGCATCGGCGTCGAAATCATCCGCAACACGCGAGACGAGATCACCCTCAACCCATTTCCGGATTCGCCCGCCGCCGCCGCCGGATTGCGCGAGGGCGACGTACTGTTACAGGTAGATGAGCTCTTCGTGACACCGACCACGACCAACGAGCAAATCTTGGCGCTGATTCGCGGGCCGGTAGGGACAACGGTGCACCTTCGCGTGCGCCGGTCGGACGGGCAGGAAGCAATCTTTACGCTCACCCGTCGGAAGATCGAAATCCCCTCGGTTACCTGGCGCATGGTGGATGGCCAGCCGGACATCGGCCTGCTGACCGTGACCCGCTTCAGTGACAAGACGGCGGAGGAGCTAGCGCGGGCGGCGCGCGAGCTACAGGCGCGCGGCGCAACCCGCTACGTGATTGATCTGCGCAACAACGGCGGCGGCCTGTTGGACTCCGCCGTGGAGGTGGCCGGCCTGTTCCTGAACGGAGGCGTGGTGCTGTATGAGCTCAGTAAGAATGGCGCTGAGAAAACCTACACAGCGCCGCCGAACAGCGGCCCGTTGAGCGTTGCGCCATTGGCGGTGCTGGTGAACGCCAACACTGCCAGCGCCGCCGAGATTCTGGCCGGCGCCCTGCTCGACCGACAGCGTGCGCCCCTCATCGGACAAAAGACGTTTGGCAAAGGCTCGGTGCAGTACGTCTTTGAGCTGTCCGACGGCTCCAGCATCCACGTAACCGCCAATTTGTGGTACACACCGGCACGCCGCCAGCTCGACCGCGTCGGCCTGACGCCCACCATTGAGGTCACGCCAGCCACCGATGGCCGCGACGCCGAGTTGGCGCGGGCGGTGGAGTATTTGAAAAACGGGAATTAAAGGGGGCAGCGAATAGGTAGCGGATGTAACGGTTGGAGAGCCGATGAGATGGATTGACTGGGTTTGGTTCACAATCTGCTCCATCCGTGCTATCCATTCAATCCGTTGAGAAAGCGACATCACTATGAGTAAAACCGGTGGAACCGAGGGGATCAAAATCGTGGCGCAGAACCGGCGCGCCTCACACGATTACTTCCTCGAGGAGCGTTTTGAGGCCGGGCTGGCGCTGTTCGGCAGCGAGATCAAATCTATCCGCACGGGCAAGGTGAACCTCAGGGAGGCCTACGTGCGCGTGGAGGCAGGCCAGGCCATGCTCCTCAACGCCCACATCGCCGGCTACGAGCCTGCGGCGCGCCAAAACCACGAGCCGCTGCGCCCCCGCCGGCTATTGCTGCATAAAAAGGAAATCTGCCGGCTAGCCGAGGAAGTGCAGCAAAAGGGCTACACCATCATCCCGACGAAGATGTACCTGAAAAATGGACGCGCCAAGCTGGAGATTGCGCTGGCCAAAGGCAAGAAGCTCTACGACAAACGACAGGCGATTGCCAAACGCGACGCGGAGAGGGAGATGAGGAGGGAGATGGGGAGGAGGGGGTAGGGAGGAGGGATTGGAGATTGGAGATTGGAGATTGGAGAAAGGAGATTGATGACTGATGACTGATGACTGATGACTGATTTATCCCAGCGCGACGGCGAGCAGGAAGCCAAACAAGCCCAGCACTACGCCGAGGTGCAGCAGCAGGTCGCTCTCGCTTAGCCAGCCCAGGCCGAGATGGCGGACGATGAAGTTGAGCACGACCAGCCCAATACCAATCAGGATGGGCAATCCACGATAACGGGCGAAGAAGGCGGAGAGATGAGTGAGCCACATGGTGGGGGGGGGAGGAAAATGAAAGGCAATCTGGTCAGGTTTACGGTAACAATTTCAAGGTGGAGGAGGCTGCGGTAGCGGCCCTCATCCTGCGCTGCGACTTGAGCGCATATGCCGAAAAGCGTCCGGCAATGCGCTGCGGCACGCGGCCTTCCATCTTCACGCCCTCTTCCAAATGCTCGGTGCGTTCCACATATCCCTGCTCATGAAAGAGCGAAATGAGATGGCCCTGCGTGTAGGGGATGACGACCCGCAACGCGACCATGTCCGCGTACAGCATCCGCTCGATGCGCTCCAGCAGCGCGCCCACGCCCGCGCCGGTGAGCGCCGAGAGCACGCTGCCCTGCGGGAGCAGGTCGCCCAGGCGCACTTCGACCTCGGCCTTCATCTCCGGCGTCAGCGCATCTATCTTGTTGAAGGCCAGCAAGGTCGGCACGTCATGAATGTTTAGCTCTGCCAGCGTCTCTTCCACCGCCCGAATCTGCTGGCGCGCGTTCGGGTGCGTCACATCCACCAGATGCAGAATTAAATCTGCCTCGCTAATCTCCTCCAGCGTGGCGCGGAAGGCG
>JANWXR010000083.1 GCA_025057205.1 Anaerolineales bacterium
ATCCTGCTCCAACGTTGGCCACACCCCGCCGACCCACGGCGTGAGAAGCTCAGCGTGCACGCTACGACGGCGGCGCTGCTCGGCTGGGCGGCGGCCTGGAGCGCACTCATTGGCTGGCAGAACTACCTGCTCATTCAATTCCCGCTGGTGTACCTCGCTTCAATGGTCGGCGTCTGGCTGTTCTACATTCAGCATCAGTTCGAAGAAACGTACTGGCGCCCGCATCCTGAATGGGACTATGTGCAGGCCTCGTTGCAGGGCAGCTCGTTCTACAAGCTGCCGAAGGTGCTGCAATGGTTCACCGGCAACATCGGCTTCCATCACATCCATCACCTCAGCCCGAAGATTCCCTTCTACCGGCTGGAGGCCGCCTATCGCGAGAACGACCTCTTCCAGCACAGCCCGACGCTTACACTGGCCGAGAGCCTGAAGACCCTCCGCTGGCGGCTGTGGGATGAAGAGCTGGGTCGGATGGTCGGCTTTGCACGTGTGGCCGAGCTGCGCAAACAGAAAAAGCTGCTCAGGAGGCAATTGGCGCAGGCATAAGAGGTTCAGGTGTCATGTGTCAAGTGTCACGTATTGCGTATCACGTATCACGTATCACGTATCGCGTATCACTTGGCACGTGACACCTAGCCCGATGCCGCCAGGCACTCCAGCTCGGCGTAACCGTCTTCGCCCAGCACCAGCTTCAGCTCCCTATCGAACAACTTGTAGAGAGGGACCGGCGCAGCCTCGCTTGGGCGACTGCAACTGCCGCCCTCCAAATATATCTCGCTGTCTTCGCTGAGCACGAGGCGCTTCTCCACGTACACCAGTGGATGCAGCGCACAATAGAAGGGTTTGAAGCGCCAGGGATGCTCGCCGACGGCAAGGCCTGCCACCTGCAGCGCGCACCGGCGGTCAGGTCGAAGGAAGATGCAAGTCTGACCGGCGGGATGGGTGGGATCGTCCACCACGCGCGTGCTGATGACCAAGCCGCCTTCGGGATGGTCATCGTCCGGCTCCGCTTCGCCGTCGAACCATAGCGCCGGGTTGCGGCGCTCCTCTGGCAGGTGTGGCTGGATGAGATGAGCGTGAGCGCGGATGTCATCAGCCTGGCGCGTGCTGATGTATACGCCGCCCGTGCAGCAGTGCGACTGGCATTCTTCGGTGCGGCAGCGGCGCAGGGCGCGCGCTTCCAGCAAACTTGCATCAATTTGAATGTCGTTGATAACGAGGTCTTGATTGGACATAGGGTGAGTCTCCTGCTTGCAGTGTATCTAGCTCCAACGATTCTGCAACGGTCAGGGCGCTTATTTTCTTGCCGGTTAGGTCGTTATAATATAACTGTGATGATCTGCGGCGTCATTTTTGACCTCGGCTCGACGTTGATTTATTCGACGCATGATCGGAATTGGGGCGCTATCATGTCCCGCATGCAGGCCGACCTGCTGGCGCATCTCAACGCGCACGGCTACAACCTGTCGCCCGAAGCCTTTTATAGTCGGCTGAGCGCCAATTACGCCGTCTTCGACCGGCAGCGCCAGAACGACTGGGTCGAGTACACGGCTGGTTACCTGATCCGTACCACACTGGCCGACCTGGGCGCGCCCGCTCCATCGCCCGACCTGCTGGCCGAAGCCGTCCGGGCCTATTTCGCCTCCAGTGAGACGTTGTATTCGGTGATGCCAGGTGCGCATGAGACCCTGCGCAAGTTGCGGGCCGCTGGTCTGCGCCTCGGCCTGATTTCTAACGCCAGCGATGACGGCAACGTTCAGCGGCTGATTGACAACGCCGGCCTGCGTGAATACTTCGACCCGATTCTCGTCTCGGCGGCGGTGGGCCTGCGTAAGCCGAACCCGCGCATCTTTGAACTGGTTTTGGAAGCTTGGAAGCTGCCGCCGGCTGCGGTGGTGATGGTGGGGGATACGCTGGGGGCCGATATCCTCGGCGCGCAGCTGGCAGGCCTGCGCCATGTGTGGCTCAGCGCACGGGCAGATGTCCCGGCCAACCGGGCGCATCGTGGAAACATCGTGCCGGAGGCCGAAATTCAAGCGCTGCCGGAGCTGCTGCCCCTGCTCCGGCGCTGGTCGAATGGGAGCCGCTAATGGACGCAACCGAGGCTGTGTGCCGCGTCAACGACCGCTTCTACATAGCCCTTAGTTTGGCGGACTTCGCCGCCATGGAGCGCTTGTGGGTAAATAGCGCCGACGCCGTGTGCATTCATCCCGGCTGGCCGCCGCTCTATGGCTGGGAGGCTATCCGCGAGTCCTGGCGCGAAATTTTTCGGCATCAGGGGCCACTGCACATTTGGGCTACCGAGACGCGGGTGCGCATCTTTGGCCAGACGGCAGAGGTGCACTGCCTCGAAAACATTGATACGGGGCAGATTGCGGGGTTCGCCCTGCTCCAGACGCGCGCCGTCAACGTTTTTCGGGCAGTCGGTGCGACCTGGAAGATCCTGGAACATCACGCTGCGCCGGCGCAAACCCGCCCGCAGCGCCCGGCGCGGTTCTCTAGCAACTAAAGGGCAAGGGGCAACTCGCAATGAACGCTTCGCTTGACCCTATCGCTCTCCAGCCGGAGGGGTACAGCATCGCTGATGCGACGCTGTTTCGGCGATTGGCAGAATGTTCGCCGGATACCATTCTTATCTTCTCACTGAGCCGAAACCGAGTGCTCTATTGCAACCGCCCGACCTTCCTCGGCTACAGCGAGGCCGAGTTGTGTGCGCCGCAGTCCTTTGTACTATCCGTTCATCCAGATGAGGTTGACCGCCTGTGTCGGCAGTTGCAGGAAGTGCGCGCCGGCGCGCCCAGCACCGCGGAGTATCGGGTGCGCCACAAGGCTGGGCACTGGGAGTGGGTCTCCAGCAGCGCTATGCCGCTCTCTTGCCAGCCGGAGGGGCAGACCGATCAGGTAGCGTTCACGCTCACGCTGGTGACCGACCGTAAACAGGCGGAAGCCCGGCTGCTAGAGATTGAGGCCCGTTACCGCGCCGTGGTCGAGCGGAGCACTGAGGCTATCTTCGTCGTGGACGCACGGACGAAGCGGGTGTTGGAGGCGAATGCCGCTTGGCATCGGTTGCTTGGTTACATGCCAGAAGAAGTCACACACTTGACGTTGTATGACATCGTTGCCCACGACCGGGCTAGCACTGAGGCAAACTTCGAACGAATTTTGGCCGAGACGGCGGTTGCGCTGGGTGAGTGCCGTTGCCGGCGGCGCGATGGGAGCGAGATACCCGTCATGGTCAACGCCAGCCGGGTATTGCACAACGGGCAGCTCAGCGTCATCGTCGTGGCGCGCGATCTGACCGAGCAGAAGCGGCGGGAAGAAGAGCTGGCAGCGCTCTACCGCGCCTCCGCCAGACTGCTGTCGACCGAGGCCGGCGTGGCCGGTCTGGCGAAGCAGATGGTCAATGCTCTCGTCCAAGAGTTTGCCTTTGCCGACTGCGGTTTGCTGCTGGTGGATGAGGCCGCCGGCGCGTTGAAGCTCGTGGCGCGCGCTGGCCCCTATCAAGTCGCCACCACCACGCCGCTGCTGCTGGATGGGCCGGGGCTGACCACCGCCGCCGTCCGCCTGCGCCAGACCATTTATGCGCCGGACGTGAGCGCCGACGAGCGCTACCTTCCTGGCGAGGTGCGCACCCGCTCGGAGTTGGTTGTACCGCTTCAGGCCGAGGGGCGCGTCATCGGCGTACTCGATCTGCAGAGCGACCGGCTCGACGCTTTCGATGAGCGCGCTCGTCGCATCATCGCTGCTTTTGCCGAACGGGCCGAGCTGGCGCTGGCGAATGCTCTGTTGTTGGAGCGCCTCAACGAAGCACGGTGCGTCGCCGAAGAGGCTAACCGCATCAAGAGTGAGTTCCTTGCGAACACCTCGCACGAGCTACGCACTCCGCTCACCGGCATCCTCGGCTCGTTGAGCCTAATCCTCAACGAGGAGGTGCGCACCCTAGAAGAGGCAAAACAATTCGTTCAAATTGCTTATGACTCTGGGCGTCATTTGCTCAACATCGTCAACGACTTGCTGGACATCGCCAAGATCGAAGCCGGCAAGATGAACGTGCGCCTCGAGAACGTCAATCTGGCTGAGTTGCTCGCCGAGGTCTACATGTTGATGTGGCCGGCTGCCAGCAAGAAGGGCTTGGCGCTAAATATGCCCTCGCCCGAATCGTCCCTGCTGATCCGCGCCGATCCGGAGAGGCTCCGCCAGATCATGACCAACCTGCTGGGCAATGCGCTCAAGTTCACAGACGAAGGCGCGGTGACGGTGCGGGTGCGGCGCGATGCCGACCAGCCGTTTGCTGTAATTGATATATCCGATACCGGCATCGGCATCCCGCCGGACAAACAGCACCTATTGTTCCGCCCCTTTGTTCAGGTAGACGGCACCACCACGCGCAAGCATGGCGGCACCGGCCTGGGCCTGAGCATCTCACGCCGCCTGGCCGAGCTGATGGGCGGCTCGCTCACGCTCTACAGCTCTGGCTTAGGGCAAGGCAGCACCTTCACATTGCGGCTGCCATTGGCGGAGCCGGACGCCGCGTCTGCGGGGCAAGAGAGAAGCGCGTAGCCTTTCCTGGTTGATCGAAGTGGGGCTGTGGCCAAAGCTTACCCCTCCGGCACGCTCGATCTGACCGGCTCAATGCGGCGAGCGGCGAGATACTCTATGCCCCAAACCAGAGCAACGCCAAGCAGCAGCAGCGCCAGCGCCAGTCCCACCTCCGGCGAGAATGCAGAGGGCAACACGTTGACCTCGTGAGCAAAGTGTGAGTCAACACCGTTGACGAGGGTTTCCTTCCACGGCCACACCTTGCGCAGCGAGCCGAGCATGAAACCGGCCAGCACGGCGACCGTTGGGTCGTGATAGTGCCGGAGCAGCCAGCGCAGCAGGCGGACGAAGCTGAGCAATCCCACTGTGCAGCCAGTGGCAAATATAACCAGGGTAAGCACGTCGAAATGAACGACCGCGTCCAGCACGTACTGATATTTCCCCAACAGCACGAGGATGAACGCGCCGGAGATGCCGGGGAGGATCATGGCGCAGATGGCGATTGCGCCGCTGAGGAAAAGGAACCACGGCGTGTCGGGTGTCTGCGTCGGAGTCAGCCCGACCAGCACGTACGCGCCGCTGGCGGCCAGCACCGCCAGCGTGATGGCCGCCAGCGTCCAGTGCCGGACGCGCTTGCGCACCACGATGACGGAGGCCAGCACCAGGCCGAAGAAGAAGGCCCACACCAGCGACGGATGATGCTCCAGCATCCAGCGCAGGCCGCGAGCCAGGCTGAAGATGGCTGTGCCGATGCCCAGCCCCAGCGCCAACAGAAAGCGCCAGGGAAAATGGGCAAACGCCTCGCGCCAGCGCAGGGTGATCAGGCGGCGGATGAAATCCAGATTGACGGCGTGAATGGCGTTCAGCAACTCATCGTAGATGCCGAGGATGAAGGCCATGGTGCCGCCGGAGACACCCGGCACCACGTCGGCGGCGCCTATGCAGAAGCCGCGCGCAGCAATCCAGAAGTAATCCCTCAATGAATGGGTCTGACGTATTGGCGTCAATGACATTCCGAGTTCTCCTGACAGCAAAAAGGGCAGGCGAGCGCAACCGCTTGCGCCATCGTCTTCCCCGTAGGCCGGGCCTGCTGGGAAGCGGGCGCATTATAGCCGAGGAGCGGCCAGCGCGTTTTAGTAGGGTGCATTTCTACTTTTTGGCCGGGCCGCACTCTGAGCGGAGGCTCGCTGCTTTTGCGGGCCGTAGTCGAAGGGGCGGCCAATAATCTGAAATGCACCCTTTTAGTACCTTCGGCGGCGGGGCACACCCTGTTGGGCGACGGCATTGTCGTCGCCCAAAATGGCTTGGCCGTGCGAGGACTATCGCGCCATCTTGATCATACCCTTTGCCGCGGTCGCGATACGGCCCGGCCTGCTCGTAGCCGGTGGGTGAGCTGTACACCAGGCGCGGGTTGATGGCGTGCAGGTCTTTGTACCCCAGCACTCTGCTGCGCCAGGGCGGAACTGTTCGAGGAAGATGTCGGCGCTTAAGGAATACGCAATACGCGATACGTGCCACGCGATCCGAATTACCGACTCAACTCCAAACCAAAGAACACTACCTCCAGCGGGCCAAGCACCACGCCGGTGAGGTCGTTGCGGAAGGCCCAAGCGGATTTGCGCGCGGCAATGGGGATGACGGGCACAGTCTCGAAGATGCGCCGGTGCGCCTGCGCATACAGAGCGTCGCGTTGCGCGAGGTCGGTGGCGGCGCGTGCCTGCTGGAGCAGCCGCGCGAGTGTTTCATCAGGCGGGAGAGGTAGACCTTTATTGTCGCTGTTGAAGGCGGCGTTGCGCCCGCAAAACAACGGGCACAGGTAACCGTCCGGGTCGCCGTTCGGCGCAAGCCAGCCGAGCAGGAAGAGGTCGGCGCGGCCCGCCTGCACGTCCGGCAGGTACTGCGTCGTCCAATCCGGCGACTGTACGGTGACGGTGATGCCGACGGCGGCCAGGTCGGCCTGGATGGCGGCGCCCAGCCCGGCGGGGTCGGGCATGTAATCGCGGGCGATGGGCGGCACGTACAGGTTCAGGTTAAGGCGGGGCCTTCCGCGCTCCGTGCGTGTGCAGCCCTCCCACAACTCGCGCGCCTTCTCCACGTCCAGCGTCCACGTCTCCGTCAGAGTCGCGCCCGGCTGTAGTGTGTCGGCGCGTTCGGCGTCGCCGGGGAAAAACTCCCGCACGTACCGGTCGCGGTCGAGGGCGTGCGCCACCGCCAGCCGGCAATCGAGGTTGTTCCACGGCACGCGCGCCTGGTTGAAGCCGAGGTATAGCACCGGCAGTGGCGGGCTGAACTCCACGCGGATGGGCCAGCTCTCGGCCACGTTGTAGTGCTGCGGGCTGAGCGCGGCTAACCCGTCCACTTCGCCCACTTGCAACGCGGTTAGTCGCTGCACGGCATCTGGGATGATTTTGAAGATCAGGCCGTCGGGAGAGGCGGGCATGCCCCAGTAATTCGGGTTGCGCTCCAGCTCGATCAGGTTCTCGCGCCAAGCCTTGAGGATGAACGGCCCTGTTCCTGCCGAAGGCGCGCCTGGTGAGCCATAACCGGCCTCGTCCCACGCAGCGGGGTTGACCAGCGCGAACGACGGCATTGCTAGCGTGTTGGGTAGAGCCGCGTCTGGCCGGTTCAGGACGAGCGTGAGCGAGACGGGTGAGGTGGTGGTGATGAGCTTGAGATTGCTCAACGGCGCGCCGGTCTCATCGGTCTGGCCGGCGAAGCCGCCGAACATCAGGCGGAAGTAGGCGTAGCTGCCGGGCGGGGTACGCGTCTGCCAGCGTGCGAAGTTTCGCGCGGCGAGGTCGGCGGTGAGCGGTGTGCCGTCGCTGAACGTCACGCCCGTGCGGAGGCGGAACGTCCAGGTGATCGCATCGGTCGTCTCCCACGACTCGGCCAGCGCGGGCAACACGCGCGTTGTTCCCGGTTCGAAGCGGGTCAGGCCTTCGTATAGGTGCCGCGTGATCAGCAGGGCCGAGGAGTCGGCGGCGTTGGCCGGGTCGAGCGTGCCGGGCGCGTTGGACAGGGCGAGGGTGAAGGTGACCGGGCCGGGCGTGGGCGAGGGCAGCGGCGTGGGCGAGGGCGGGATGGGCGTCATGACCACGAGGGTGGGGAGCAGCGAGGCAGTTGGCGTGGGCGGCGCAACGGTGGCCGTGGGCGAGGCGCAGGCGGTGAGCAGAGCAAGGAGGAAGAGGGAAGAAGGGAGAAGGGATTGGAGATTGGAGATTAGAGATTGATGGTTGGACATTGGGCGGGAGTATACCCGAGATGGTCTGTTAGCAGATGGGCCAACGGATTGGGAAAGCGGATGGAGCGGATGGGGGCATCTGTTGGATCCGTTCGTCCGTTGCCGTATCTGTTGGCGGGTATCTCGTGGATAGGGTCTGTCAACGGATGGAGAACGGATGAGCGGATGGGTAGCGGATGGAGCGGATGGGGGCATCTGTTGGATCCGTTCGTCCGTTGCCGTATCTGTTGGCGGGTATCTCGTGGATAGGGTCTGTCAACGGATGGAGAACGGATGAGCGGATGGGTAGCGGATGGAGCGGATGGGGGCATCTGTTGGATCCGTTCGTCCGTTGCCGTATCTGTTGACGGGTATCTCGTGGATA
>JANWXR010000084.1 GCA_025057205.1 Anaerolineales bacterium
ATGGGCATGGGGGAACCGTTCCACAACTACGACGGCACGCTCAAGGCAATGGACATCCTGACCGACCCTGAAGGCTTCAACTTCGGTGCGCGGCGCATCACCCTCTCGACCGTCGGCCTGGTCCCGATGATCGAGCGCTTCGCCGCCGAGAAGCGGCAGATCAACCTTGCCATCTCGCTCCACGCCGCCACCGATGAGCTGCGCGGCGAGCTGCTGCCGGTTAACCGGAAGTACCCGCTGGCCGAGGTCTTCCACGCGGCGCGCACCTACTACGCCGCCACGCATCGCCGCGTCACCTTCGAGTGGGCGCTGATTGCCGGAGTAAACGACACGCCCGAACAGGCGCGCGCCTTCGTGAAGCTGGCGCGGGGTCTGCCCTGCCACGTCAACGTCATCCCCCTCAACCCGACGCGCGGCTATGCCGGCCAAGCCTCCACGCGCGAGCGAGTTGCCCGCTTCAAAGCCATCCTCGAGTCGCACGGCATTCCCTGCACTGTGCGTGTGCGGCGCGGCATTGACGTGGACGCGGGCTGCGGGCAGCTGGCCGTTAAGCGCACTGGAGGTTGAAGGCTGGCAGGTTTCCCTCCAACCTTCAACCTCCCATCTTCAACCTGTGAACAGACCGTCGCGCTAATTGTTGTAGGGGATCGGTTTGGCGTTGTACTGCACCGGGATGAAAATCTGCTGGCCGATGTAGATGCGGTCTGGGTTGGGCAGGCTGTTGCCGGTCAGCAGGAACTCGACCGTCGTACCGAACTGCGCGGCGATGGTGCGCAGCTCATCACCCGCCTTCACCGTATAGACGCGCGGGCCGGCGGGAACCAGGATGGTGGCGCCCGGCGTGATGGCGACGCCCGGATTGGCGCGCGTCAGTGTATCCACCGTCATCTCGAACTTCAGCGCCACCGTCGCTGCCGATTCGCCCTCACCCACCGTGTACAGGAAGGGCGTGGTGCGGCTGGGCGTGTATGACACCGGCACGGGAATGATTAGCGTCTGGCCGGGGAAGATCAGTCCCGGGTTCTCCCGCAGCTTCGGATTGACGGCCAGCAGCGACGCTCCCGTAACGCCGTAACGCAACATGTAGGTGGTCAGGCTCTCGCCGGCGCGCACCTGCACGGTGAAAAAGTTGCCGGCGACAGGCGTGCCGGTGGGAGTCGGCGTCCCGGTCGGCACAACTGTTTGCGCAGGCGGGAACGTCGGCGTCGGCGAGGGAGTGGTGAAGCCCGCGGTTAGCGGGATGGTGATGACCTGCCCGACGAAAATCAGGCCGGGGTTGGCAGCGATGAGCGGGTTGACGGCAATGATGGCCGAGGCCGGGACTTTGTACGTTTGCACGTAGGTCACCAGCGAATCGCCCGGCTTGGCCGTAATCTGGATAAAACCGGTCGGCGGAGCAGCAGTGCTGCCCGGCGCAGGCGTCGCGGTCGGGGTGGGTGTAGGCGCAGCCGCAACCGGGATGAGCAACACCTGGCCGGGGAAAATCAGCCCAGGGTTCGCCTGAATCTTTGGGTTGGCCGCGATGATGGCCGAGGCCGAGACCTTGTAGCGGTTGACGTAGGTCACCAGGCTATCGCCAGGCTGCACCACCACCTGGATAAAGCCGGTAGGTGAGACAGTGGTCGCGGTGGGCGTCGGCGTGATGCTGGGGGCCGGCGGTTCGGTGATGGGGATGGGCCGGGCGTCGAAAATCGTCGGGATAAAAATCTGCTGGCCGGCATAGAGCACGCCCGGGTTCGGGATGTTGTTGGCGCTGAGGATGAAGGACTCGGTGACGCCGTAGCGTGCAGCAACGGTTGCGATGGTATCGCCCGGGCGCAGCCGGTAGAGGTGCGGGCCGGCGGGCATGAAGTAGGTCTGGCCCGGCGTCAGCTCGGCCACACCGTTGACGCGCGCCACTGTGGCCGGGTCCTGCTCAAACCGCTCCGCTACCGAGAGGAGCGTGTCTCCGGGCTGGGCAGTGTAAAGGAACGGCGTGGTTAGGCTGGGCGTGAAGGTACGCACCACCGGGATCACTAGCTTTTGCCCGGGGAAGATAAGATTGCCGTCCTTCAAGTTATTGGCGGCGATGATGGCGGCGCCGGAGACGCCGTAGAGGCGGGCGTAGGTGGCGAGCGTTTCTCCGGGCTTGACCGTGACCGTGTAAAAGCCGCCCTCTTCTTCGGCGAGGGCCACCCGCGCGCTGCCCCGGGATGGCGCCAGCCCAATCGCCAACAGGAAGGCCAGACCGGTCAGGCCGGCGAGTAATGACTTCCGAGCAAACATACGAACCTCCTTCAACCTGCGCGGGCAGAAACCCGGCACAAGTTCGCACGAAGCGCGCTTTGAACTGGGAACGTCTGGGATTGTAGGCCGTTGCAAGAAAAATGCAACGCGGAGGTTCGCCGGGATTTGGGCCGGTCTAGGGTCGGACGGGGAGCCAGATGCCGCCGTTTTCGGTGGACCACTGCCAGCGGATGCCGCCCTCCCGATCTTGGCCCTGACTGTTGAGGCGGTACAGGCCAGCAGCATCGGTGCAGAGCCAACCCACGATTCGGTCTTCAACCGTCACGGTATAGGCACAGGCCGGTCGGCCCTCCAAGCCCGGCCGAAGCACACTCTCATTCGCCAGCACCAATCCGGTAGCGCGGCTGACGTCTACGAACTGCTCAAAGGTCAGGGTCTTTGTCGGCTGGCATATCGCATCGGTAGCTGTGTAAAGGCCCACCTTGTCTCCGAGGCTGGCACAGGCCAGGAACTGCGGCCGCAAAATCTGTGGTACGGGCGTGGCCGTCGCGGTGGGGGTTGGGGTCGGCGTGGTGGGGAGCGGCGCGGCTTCACCACGCTCCGGCCCGTAGGCAAGGAAAAACATGCGCACGAGCAGGAACAACACGACTGCAAGGACGCTAACACGGCCTATCCCGATTCTCGATTCACCTTCAACGGCTTGCATAGCGAAGTCTCCTCGTTCTCGCATCCCCGAGCCGCTCTGCTTTGCTGCCACTCAAAGCTCCGGCTACGGTGTTCTCAGTATCTCGTCAGCCAGCCTCAAGCGCAATGAAGTGCATCACACACCAGGTTAGACGCTCTCGGTTGGAGTCAAAGAGTTGACGGCCCTGCCGGCTAGACGTGTCGTAGACGGAGAAGGTTCCGGTTCGTCTAAGCGTTTACCGACGACACCAGCGAGGGCTGAGGAGAAAGCACAGAGCAAGGATCGCCAGCCCCACCGGTTGCGCAACGCGCCAGCCGGAAACGAGCAGGCTAACGCCGCGAAAGGCCTCGACGAAGACAACTGCTGAGGCCAGCAGCGCCAGCGTAAGCAGGAAGGCGACGCCCGGCGCGAGGGCGCGGCGGCTAAACCACCACCTGCCCAACGTCAACACTGCAGCGATGAGCGCGTATGCCTGTGTCGGGTGGCGGTAGTCGTCCCACAAATAGATGCTCCACGGCAGACGGGCCGGCGCGCCAAAAGCGTCGCCGCTGGCGAGATTGGCAAGCGCCAGCGCTGCCGCCATCACAGCCAGCGCAGGCGCAAACGCATCGAGGGTCGGGCGCAGCGGCAGCGCGTGCCATGCGCCGTAAGCGGCCATCGCCAATAGCCCAATCACCACGCCCTCCGTGACAGACAGGGTGACCGGGTTGAGCGAGAGCGCGCTGAGCGGGTCGGCGGCGTACACGGCCGGAAAGCGAACGACGTACGCCAGCCGCGCGCCGATGACGCCGGCTATCAAACCAACAAGAGCCAGATGGTCAAGTGGTCAGGTGGTCGGGCATCATGGGGTCCCAACGAGTGGAGAAAAACCCACCCCATCTGTTCAATCCGCTCCATCCGTTACTTCATCCGTTGCCCTATCCGCTACATCCGCTACCCAATCCGCTGCCCCATCCGTTCAATCCGTTGCACCCTTCTGCCGCAGCAGCCGCGAGGAGTTGGCGAGGATGCCCAGGTCGGGCAGGGATTGTGCGGCGGCGGCCAGCACCGGCGGCAGGAAGCCGAAAGCGGCCAGGGTCAACCCGGCCACGTTGTAGATTGCGGTGAAGATGAGGTTGCCCTTGACCACGCCCATCGTCCGGCGCGCGATGCGCACCGCCTCCGGCACGAGCGCCCAGTCTTCGCGCATCAGGGCCAGGTGCGCGGCCTCCAGCGCCACGCCGCTGCCCGCCGCTCCGAGCGCCACGCCCACATCGGCCTGCGCCAGCGCCGGCGCGTCGTTCACGCCGTCGCCCACCATCACCACCGTACGGCCCTGCGCCTGATACGCCTTGACCACCGCAATCTTGTCTTCCGGCAGAAGGTTGGCGCGGTAGCGCACGCCGAGCGCGGCGGCGAGCGCTGACGCCGTCCGCTCGTTGTCGCCGGTGAGCAACTCGATGTGACCCAAGCCAAGCGCACGCAGGGATTCGAGCGCGGCAGGGACTTCGGGCCGGAGCGTATCGGCGGCGGCGAGCACGCCGACCGGCTCGCCCTCGCGCGCGACGAACAACAGCGTCTTGCCCTCGGCCTCGAGCGAAGCGGCGACGGGGATAGCGGAGCTTTCTGCCAGCAGACGGCGGCTTCCGACCGTGACTGCGCTGCCGTTGACAAGGGCGCGCACGCCCAGACCGGGCACGGCCTCGAACTGCTCCGGCTCGGCCAGAGGCAGGCCGCGTGCCCGTGCCTCGGCGCGCACCGCCTCGGCCAGCGGGTGCTCGGAGTAACGCTCGGCGGAGGCGGCCAGTCGGAGCACGTCGTCCGCAGGCAGGCCGTTGAGCGGGACGATGTCGGTGAGGCGCGGCTTGCCGAGGGTCAGCGTGCCGGTCTTATCGAGCAGCAGCACATCGGCGCGGGCCAGCGCCTCCAGGTACTTGCCGCCCTTGATCAACAGGCCGCGCCGGGCCGCCGCGCCGATGGAGGCCAGCATCGCAATCGGCGTCGCCAACGCAATGGAGCACGAGCAGGCAACGACGAGCACGGCGGCGGTCGCCAGCGGGTCCTGCCGGAACACGAAGGTGAGCGCGGCGATGGCGGCGACCAGCGGCAGATACCAGGCGCTGAACCGGTCGGCGAAGCGCTGCACGTCGGCGCGGTGAGCCTCGGCCTGCTCCACCAGTTGGATGACGCGCCCGAAGGTCGAGTCCGGGCCGATGTGCGTGGCGCGCACGCGCAGGCTGCCGAGCCGCGCGAAGGTGGCGGCGAAGACGCGCGCGCCCGGCCCGGCCTCCACCGGCATCGCCTCGCCGGTGATGGCGGCCTGCTCCACCGTGGCCTGCCCGGCAATGACCTCGCCGTCCACCGGGATTTGGTCGCCGGGCCGCACGATGACGACCTCACCGACCTGCACTTCGGACAGCGGCACGAGCTGCTCGACGCCGTCGCGCTCCACGCGCGCGGTCTGCGGCGCAAGGGCGGTCAGGTCTTTTACGGCGCGGCGCGCGCGCTCGGCGGTGAACGACTCGACGTAGTCACCCACGCGCATGAAGAAGACGACGACGGCGGCAGTGGCCCACTCGCCGATGGCCAGCGCGGCCAGCACGCCCACGGTCATCAGCGTGTGCGAGGTGACCTGACGCTTGAGCGCCGCACGCAGCACGTTGCGGAAGACCGGCCAGCCGCCCGCGAACACCGCCAGCCAGCCGAGCGGCCACGGCACGCGCTCGGTGATTTGCTCGAACAGCCCCAGCCACTCGCCGAGGACGACGACGAACAGCACCGCGCCAAAGATGACGGCTAGCAGGGTGAGAACCTGGCGCGTGAAAGTGTTGGCGTTGAATTGAACGCCGGTCGAGGGAGGAGCCGGCGAGGCCGTTTGCGGAACGGAGTAGCCGGCTGCCTCCACCGCCGCGCGAACGGCGGCTATATCGAGCTGCGCCACCTCAGCCTGGACGATGGCCTTTTCGGCGGCCAGCAGCACCTCCACCGACTGCACACCGGGCACGGCAGCAATCGCCCGCCGGACGTGAGCTGCGCACTCGGCGCAGTCCATGCCCGCGATGGGGAGTTCGAGCCGGTCAGTATGAGGTGGATTAGAAGCCGTCATGCTAATGACGCCATTATAGCGAACGAGAATGGGTTGCCGGTGTGCACGCAAAACATGTTAGCCGCACCATGACCCTTCGGCATCGCTCAGGGGAGCGGTGGGCACCATTAGACTTTGCTTCGCTCAGCGAAGCACGCCGCAGAACGAATGGGCGGCAGGTTACCTGACAACCTTTGCTTGCACACAGTTGCCGTGGATTCTTGCTCCTACTGTCACTTCTTGCTAACATTAGCACGAATGGTTTTTGAGATCGTCGGCCCAATCACCGAGATCCAGATCATTGCTCGAGGGCGTGGTATTCGCGACCTGGCGCGCATTCAGAGAAAGTATGGTCGTGGAAACTGGCGCAAACTCAAAGGTCATGCCATTGTTCGACTCGAGAATGGAAGCCTCCGCCGCGCTGAAGTTCACTGGTACGAGGCTCATGGGATTGGGAGACGCCGCTTCAAAATCAAATCGTTTCTGGACTGAGCTATGAAATCACGTGCTGCGCCCCGCTTCGCCATCTGCCTGAAGAACAAGAATGCCGAGGACCTGGTCGTTCGGAAGCTGTATCAGGTTCTGCCCGACGAGAGAGCGGCGAAAGAGAACTACCTGCGCATCATTGATGAGTCGGGCGAGGACTACTTGTACCCGGCCAGCTATTTCTTTGTTCTCAAATTGCCGCAAAAAGTTGAGCGCGCCATCAAGCGAACGCTGGCAGCAACGGCAGCATAGCGGCTACCCACGCCGCGTCGTCCATCAAGCACCAAGCACATACTCTGCCGCCGCGTGCGCCATGAGCGCCGCGCCAACGGCCAGCGCGCGCTCGTCGAAGTCGAAGCGGGGGTGATGGTTGAGGCAAACGCTTTAGAAGAGCACCGACGCCAGCTCGTTGCGATAGGCCCGCGTCAGCGGGTCATCGTCGCCGAGCAGTTCAAAGATTCCCAGCATCACCAGGCGCGGCTCGCCCTTGCGATAGCGTTTGTCCTGCCGCAGCACATCAAGCAGGCCATCGAGCGCGGCCTCCCACTGGCCGCGTGCAAACAGCCGCGCGGCTTGGTAATAGGCCGCGTCCAACTCCGATTCCTCCAGCGGCGACTCCGCCGGTTCCACGGCGCACAGCCACGCCGCCAGCGGGCGCAGCCTCTCCGCCACGATTACTTCGTCCGCACGCGGGAAATCGTCTAGCACTTCGCCCGCTTCGCAACCGCGACCCTGCGCTAACAGCGCTTTGACCAGACCGAGCGCGGCGGCGCCGTTCTGCGGCTGCTTCTCGAAGACCGAGCGGTAGCGCGCCTCCGCTTCGGCCCAGTGGCGCGTGGCCAGCAGGCCGGTGGCTTCGTTTAGCTCCTTCTCGTAAGGCGCCGGCGCCAGCTGGCGCAGGAAGTCGCGCAGGCGCGGCTCCGGCAGCGCGCCGGTGAACTCGGCAACGACCTGCCCATTCCGAAAGGCCTTGACCGCCGGGATGCCGCGCACGCCGTACTCGGCGGCCAGACGCGGGCTGTCATCCACGTTCACCTTGGCCAGGCGAAAGGCGCCCGCACCCTCGGCAGCCAGCTTCTCCAGCACCGGCCCCAGCATCCGGCATGGCCCGCACCACGGCGCCCAGAAGTCCACCACGACCGGCATCTGGTGCGAGTGGGCCAGCACATCGTTGGCAAACGTCGCTTCGGAAACGTCGAGGATGTGTTCACTCTTCGAAGTCATCGTCGCACGAAACCCATGAAAGGCCCTCTGTAAAAAAATTGACTCACCGTAGAGCACACAGAGTGCGCGGAGATATATATCAATAAACGTCTCGAGCCGCCCGGCAGCCCACTCCTGCACCCGGTTTAGGCGGTGGTTGGCTACGGACAAGATATGGGTCAGCCAACCAATACCTGTCCGGGCTGAGCCCTCGCCAGCTGCCATGCAGCTTGAAGTGCTCATTGAGCAACTCAACCAATCCCATGCGTGTCATCCAAGCTGTCGGGAGCGGGAGGTCGTCTACACGCTCGGTCGTTACGGTAAGCGCAGCATTCATGCCGCCGAATTACCGCATTTTCCAAATCCAGTCAAGAAACGAGCGAACGAAGAGTTACAGGTTGAAGTGATTGGGTTTTACCACACCC
>JANWXR010000085.1 GCA_025057205.1 Anaerolineales bacterium
CGGCCTCGTCAGCGCCGAACAGGGTTATCGTTGTGACCTAATCGAACTCAACCCGTTTTTGGCCTGGCTGGCTAGAGCCAAGACGCGAAGCTACACGCCATCCGAGTTAAGCGAGACGCGGCTGCTGGCGCATGAAGTCGTTGCTCTTGCACGACAATTGCCCCGGCAAACTGAATACTGGACCCCGCCCATCCATCAAATCAACCGCTGGTGGTCGGCAACCCGGCTTGCAGTGATTAGTCGCTTATTTCAGAGCCTTCAGCAGCTTGGCCCTGGCACTTCGGAAGCGGCTTATGATCTACTCCGAATAGCGTTCTGCCGCGTGTTGATTGACTGGTCGAATGCAGCGTTCAATCACCAATCCATGTCTTTTCGGGAGGCCACCCCCACCCTGTTTGACACGAGCGAGGAAGCACTCATCCTGGACGACTTTGTCGCCCAGGCCGCGGCCCTGGCGCGCTCAGCCGAAACGCCGCTCGCCGCGCCGGTCGGAGTCTATTCAGGCGACTCGCGCCATGTCGGTCAGGTCGTCTCCGGCCCCTATGACGCCATCATCACTTCGCCGCCCTACCCAAATCGTATGAGCTACATTCGCGAACTGCGACCCTACATGTACTGGCTTGGCTACCTGACCGACGGGCGGGCGGCAGGCGAGCTTGACTGGCAGGCGATTGGCGGAACGTGGGGCATCGCCACCAGCCGTCTGCAAACCTGGCGGGCGGATGGCACCGATGTGGACATCGCCGGTCTCCGAGAAATCATTCGCCAGATCGAAAAATCCAGCACCCTCCTGGCAAACTACGTCCACAAGTACTTCGTGGACATCGCTCAGCACCTGCAAAGCGTAAAACCCGTGCTCTCTCCCGGTGCAGATCTATTCTATATCGTGGGCAACTCCAAGTTCTACGATACGCTCGTACCGGTCGAAAAGCTGTATGCGGCGCTGATGGCTCAGGCCGGCTTCGAACACATTAGCATCAGACCGCTGCGCAAGCGAAACTCAAAGAAGGAACTGGTCGAATTCTGCGTCCAGGCCAGACAACCGGCATGACCTCAGACCTCGAATCCGAAATCGGCCAACTGCTGACCGAGCGCCGGCTCACGCTGGCCGTCGCCGAGAGCTGCACCGGCGGGCTGCTGGGCCACCGGCTGACCAACGTGCCCGGCTCGTCGGCCTACTTCCTCGGCGGCATCATCGCCTACGGCAACGACGCCAAGGAGCGCCTGCTCGGCGTGCGCCGCGAGACGCTCTTGGAGCACGGCGCGGTGAGCGAAGCGACCGTACGCGAGATGGCGTGCGGCGTGCGGCGTACTCTCGGCGCGGACATTGGCGTGGCAGTTACCGGAATCGCCGGGCCGGGCGGCGGGCTGCCGGATAAACCGGTCGGGCTGGTGTGGCTCGCGCTAAGCGCCTGCGACGCCGAAATTGCGCGCCGCTTCGTCTGGGACGGCGACCGGGTAAGCAACAAGGAGCGCTCGGCGGAAGCCGCGCTCGAGCTGGTGCGCGACTACCTGCTGGGCCGCGTCGCGTGACGCCATGCTGTCCCCGCTCTCCAGACGATCTCCTGCCCAATACAGGGATAAGGCGGTCAAGGGGCTACCACCCACCCACTGCTCTGGTTTACCGAGAAGATGACGGCGACCACAACACAATCCCGCCGCGAAAAAGTGAAGAAACAAAGGAATCGTCAAAGGCGCAACGGGATTGCGCAGGGCGGACGGCGTATAATTAGCATACATCCATCAAGCGCATGGAGGGGCTATGCCCGCCGAACGCATCTACATCGGCAACAAGTTGTTCCTGGGCCGTGTGGAGGAGCAAAAGCAATTCCGCGCCGCGCTGCATGAGGTGCTCGATTCGCCGCGCGACGAAACACTGCCTTATATCTTTCTGCTTTACGGCGATGGCGGCATGGGCAAGACGACGCTCGCCAAACGCTTTTGTGACATCGCCCGCGACGAAGCGCCGTTTGAAGGCGAGTTTCAAATCTTGTGGATGGATTGGGAAGACGAGCGCCGCCGTTCGACCGCGCTGGGGGTGGGACACGACCACGTCAGACCTGAAACCGTGTTCGATGCAATTTGCGATGTGGCGACACGCGCAGGCTGGGGCGGGGACTTCGGTGCGTACCAACGTGCAGTTAAGATACGCGAGGAAGCACAGAAAAAAGCCGCTGCCGCGCTCGAACCAAGCGATGAACGCGACGAGTTTGCCGAGGTGCGTAAATTAGGCGCAGGCGCGATTGCCAAGATGTTGCGGCAGGGACTGCCCCTCATCGGCGAGACGGGCGAGAAACTGGCACAGATGTTTCTGGAGGCGGGCATCAAGGTCGGCGCGGAGGAAGCTGCGCGCTTGCGCGCCGCGCTCGAAAATCGCCTGCGCGCGCGGCTCGACCTCGAACAGTTCAACCTGTTCCTCTATCCCAACGAACAACTCGCCCACGCCCTTGCCGAGGGCTTGAAGCGCGTGGCCAAACGCAAGCCGCTGCTTATCGTCTTCGACACCTACGAAATCGTGGATCGCGCTGACCTCTGGGTGCGCGAGATAATGCGCGCCGCCGGTCCGCGCCTGATGTGGATCATCAGCGGCCGCAATGACCTGGCGCGCAGCCGGCAGTTCGGCAATGAGTATTTCAAAGGGTACAGCGAGGAATTCCCGCGCCGCCTGATCGCGCGCGACATGCTTCAACTGGCCCAGCAAGACCTGCGCGAAATCTTCGCTGACATTGCGCCGCACCGTCCGCTGAGCGATGCTGAAGCCGAAGCCTTCAGTCGCGCCACGCGCGGCGTGCCGCTCGCCATCGCTGAAGCGGCGGAGATGTGGGGCAAGGGCATTGCGCTGGGAGATATCATCGGCGGGATTGACGAGGCAACGCCGCGCAAGGAAGTCGTCGCCAAGATGACCGCGCGCTACTTCCTGCACGTGCGTGACGAAACGGACAAGATCGCGCTCTACGCGCTTGCCCTGGCACGCGGCGATGTGGAGCTCGTCCGCGCCATGCTGAATCTGGAGGGGGATGAGGAACTGCGTCGCCTGGAGCGCGCCTACGCCTCGGTGCATTACGACGAGACGCGCCTGCATGATGACGCCGAATTCTTTTTACGCGAGCATCTCAAAGAACCGCTCCAGCGCAGCGATGCACGCGTGAAAGCGCTCCTCCAGCGTGCGGTCGATGCGCTGCAGGCGCGGTTGAAGAAACTGCAAGCCGATTTGCCGCGCTTGGAGGACCGCTGCGCAGATGAAGATTGGCGTAAGGCGGCGCTCGATTTGGGCGAGTATCTCTTCTGGCTGGACGAGAGCGCAGCGTGGCGTCATGTCATCCCGCGCTTTGTGGAGAGTTTAGCCTATAGCCGCGAGCTACGGCGCGGGCTGGTGGAACAGGCCCAAGCGTGGGCACGTTGGCTCTCGGCAAGCGGCAAAAAGCGGGCGCGGCTGCTGCGGGCGACGGACGATACCGAACACACGCCCGATGAACTGGCGGAACTCCTGGACGAACTGACGCGCCTGGAGCGTCTGGGCTACCTGCAAGGCGAAGGCGAAGCCGAGCGCGGCGCGACTTTGGATCTCTGGCGTGGCATCCTGCATCATGCGCGCGGCAGGCACACCGAGGCGCTGGCGCAGTATGAGCGCGCCGAACGCGCCCTGCCCGAAGACGGCGAGGCGTTGAAGCAGCAATTGGGTGAGGCGCTGCATAACCTGGCGGGCAAATTCCTGTGGCCCCAGGGCGCAGGGAGCGCGGTCTATTCAGTAGAGGCGGAAAAGATTTTGCCCAAAGTGGTGGCGTGGTTGCCAGAGAATCCAGGCGCGTGGTATCGGCTGGGCGCGGTGCTCAATCTTGCAGGAAGAAACGAAGAAGCGCTCGCCGCCTACCAGCGCGCCAGCGACCTCGACCCCAAGGATGCGTATGCGCACAATGGCATCGGCAACGTGCATTACGACTTGAAACAATACGACGCCGCGCTCACCGCCTACCGGCGTGCCAGCGAACTCGACCCCAGGTACGCCGCACCCCACAACGGCATCGGCAACGTGCACGCACAACTGGGTAACTACGAGGCCGCACTCGCCGCCTACCGGCGCGCCAGCGAACTCGACCCCACAGACGCCACGCCGCACAACAACATTGCGGGTGTTCTTGTGAAACTGGGCAGGTATGACGAAGCACGGCGCGAGTTCAACGAACGCATTCGCCTTGCGCCAGATAACGCCTTTACGCCCCTCGTTGCACTAGGCGTCCTGGCGCGGCATCAAGGGCTAGCGGAAAGCGACAAGCATTTTCAGGACGCGCTTGCGCAGTGGGAGGTGGCATGGCGCGCACGATGGCAATCGGCGGCAGGATTGTTGAAGAACAAAACCAAGGCGTTACTCTGTCTGGGCAGGAAGGATGAGGCGCTGCAAACGCTCAAGAATGCCATTGCGCAGATGACGCCAGGGGACACAATCGAGTTGGATTACTGGATGTTGCTGCAAACTGCGCCCGCGCCGCCGGAGGGAGTTGAGGAGGCCATCGCGTTATTGAAAGAGGCGCAGGCAAAGCGCGGATGAGAACGCCTCTAAGTCGCTCGCCGCTTCAGAGAAGCGTTCAGTTGGAAGCCGGAAGAGGACGCACTCCAGTCGCAAAACACAAAAGCGACCGGAGTTCCGGGGACTTCGGTCGGAACGTCGATCGCCCTGGCCGGGGAGCCTCCATTCAGGAGGCGACGGTGGGATTTGAACCCACGCATAAGGGTTTTGCAGACCCTTGCCTTACCACTTGGCGACGTCGCCGCTTGGGAAGAAAAACAGATGGCTTGCGTGCTGCCATCTGTCAGAGCGGGCGATGGGATTCGAACCCACGATCTTTTCCTTGGCAAGGAAACGTTCTACCACTGAACCACGCCCGCATGTTTGTCCGCGTTCCCCGCAAACCCCAGTGCCGAGACCCAGGATCGAACTGGGGACACCGCGATTTTCAGTCGCGTGCTCTACCCACTGAGCTATCTCGGCGAGCCAAAACCCGAGGCGAGAGCACGCCGGGTCTCGCAAGCGCGGGAATTTTAGCCGACACTTCGGGGCTTGTCAAGAAATTTTGAGCGCGCCATCGCCTTGTATGTCCCGCAAACCACTTCAAACACTCGAAGAGAACACCTGATTATCAACGCGTCCATCCGATAGCGACGGGTGACGCCGCCAGACGCCGCCAACTGAAGTAGAATGCGCGCGATGCGCCTGGGCCTCGACCTGCGACTGACGTATTACACACGCGGCGGCATCGCCCGCTATACGCGCCGTCTCGCCGAACGCCTTCCAATGCTGGCTGCGCCACACACGCACCTCCACTTCTACCGGCGCGGTCACACGGAGACCTTTGCACCGCAAGCGCACCGCGTCGAGTGCCGGACGCCGGCCCATCACCGGTGGGAAACCGTCGCGCTCGGCGTCGAGCTACTACCGCACCGCCTCGACCTGTTCCATTCGCCCGACTTCATCCCCCCTCGCTTCGGCGCGCGCCGTTTCGTCATCACCGTCCACGACCTGGCCTTCCTGCGCTATCCCCAATTCCTCACCGCTGAAAGCCGCCGCTATTACAACGGCCAGATCGCCAGCGCCGTACGCCGCGCCCACGCTATCAGCGCCGACTCGCATGCAACGAAAGCTGACCTGGTTAACCTGCTCGGCGCGCCGCCTGAAAAAATCACCGTCATCCCGCTCGGCCTGGACGCACACTTCCACCCACGCTCCCAATCCGAGGTCGCCGCTACACTGGCCCGTTTCAACCTGCTGCGCGGCTACGTGCTGTTCGTCGGCACATTCGAGCCACGCAAAAACGTCCCCGCCCTGCTCCAGGCCTGCGCCCAACTGCGCGCACGCTGGCAGGATGCGCCACCGCTCGTGCTCGTCGGCAACACAGGCTGGCTGTTCGAGGAAACAATGCGCCTGGCGCACGAGCTGAAGCTCGACTCGCACCTCCACCGGCTGGAGAACGTCCCCGAGGCCGACTTGCCGGCGCTGTATTGCGGCGCGGGCGTCTGCGTCCTGCCCTCACACTACGAAGGCTTCGGCTTCCCCGTGTTGGAGGCCATGGGTTGCGGGACGCCGGTGATCTATGCCAACATCTCCTCCTTGCCGGAAGTGGCGGGGCAAGCTGGCCTCCCCATTGACCCCAACGACGTGGATGCGCTCGCGGAAGCAATCCACCGCGCGCTCACCGACTCCGGCCTGCGCGCCGATTTGATTGAGCGCGGACTGGCCCAAGCAAAGACGTTCACGTGGGATAAGACGGCGCGCGCCACGCTCGCGCTGTACGAGAGCGTGCTGGCCTGAGCACTTCTTTTCACCTACGGCTGAAGGCGCACACAAAACATGCCGACCACACCGTGATTTTGACTTCACTCAGGGAAACGGCGCAGTTAAGCAGCAGAGATAATAGGCTTCAACCAGGAGCAAGCATAACCAGACAAACCTAAACGACCCCAACCAGAAAATGCGGTACAGTTAAGCCACATTGACCGGGACAACGTGCGTATGGACTTCGCCAATGATCTTTCGGCTCTGAAGGCTATTACAGAGGAGTTGGAGGCTTACTTGCTGTCAGATGTCGAGTTCTGGCAGCTGGGCGGCTCCAGCCAGTTTCCCAAACTCAGCCTGGGCACGTACCTGCTGACGCGCCAGCGCCTCCTGGCTGCTCCAGACCATCGCGCGGAGATCACGGCTTTGTGTCAGCGCGGCGATGCTATATTGGCGCAGTGGCAGACCGCCGCCGAACGCAAAGCAGCGAAGGAGCTGCACATGCGGCTAACCCTCTGGCAAAACTATCTGGACGACTGGCAAGGGGACTACGCCACCGAGGTTGCGCAGCGCATGATGGCCGCCCTGCTGCTGCGTCGGTTCCCCAGGCTGAGCACGACGCCGGACGCAGCGCACTTCAACGCACTCGATGCTCGTCTGCAAGGCCGCACTCAAAAGGCCGCCTTCGTCTGGGCGCCGGAGCTACGACCCGCCTTCCCCGAGGACGACTTCTGGTTCTTGTACCGTCAGCCGCTTCCACCGCACTCGCCCTAACCTTCACAATCGCTGCCGAGGAGGAACCTGTTTAGCCAGATTTTATCCGGTCCGGGGCAGCCAAGGTGTAACACATTGACCAGGAGCACCGCCAGGCCAACCGGCAGCAGACGGGTGCATTTCAGATTATTGGCCGCCCCTTCGACTACGGCCCGCAAAAGCAGCGGGCCTCCGCTCAGAGTGCAGCCCAGCCCCAAAAATAGAAATGCACCCCAGCAGACGCCGCACCGGACCACCTGAAGTCGTGCAAGCGCGCACATGATTGAGTTGCCGATGGATGCTTTCAATTCCAATCCCAAGCGGCGGCGATACCACCGGCGCGTCGGGCAAAGCGTCACAGGCGCTCTCCCGCGTCAGCCGGTTGACCGAGGCGTAGGCCAACACCTGCCAGGCTTCCGGTGGGCGTGATGCAGATGTTTTGCAATTCCAGCGGCGCGGTCGCTTGCAGCACATCGGTCAACGCTTGCACTAATCGCGCTGGAGTGACTTCTCGGTTAGAGAACGTCTCATTAAAACTCACCCCATGAGCCAATCTCCAAGTCATCAGGCAGATCATCGCCACATAGATAAACGCTTCACCGAGTTCAAGCAGGCGCTCGTAGTCGCGGCTTAGGCGGCGATGGCAAGTGAGCCAGCCAAAGGTGCGTCTGACAATCCAGCGCTTGGGCAGCACCTGGAAGCCGATGAGGTTCAGACAGAGACGGGACGCGGTGACCTTCCATTCGGCGTCGGTGAGATCGGTCGGGTAAGCTTGTCGAGTTTTGTTCAGGTCGCAAGCTCGCCCGACTTTTCAACTCCACACTAGGGCTTTGAGACGCCCTATTAACCGATGGTGCTAGTTCGATAGGAGTTACGCAGTTGCGCCCGCGCTTCCGTATATGTGGCGGTCATATCCGCCGGATATGGCGGCAACCCCCGCCAACTGCGTAAGTCCTAACATTCAATCTCGTTTGGCCTTCATCTCGGCGACGTTCAATGTGCTCCTGGATTTATTTCACTCTCTCC
>JANWXR010000086.1 GCA_025057205.1 Anaerolineales bacterium
TATCAGGGCGAATCACCTATTGCCTCGCAGAACACCTTACTGGGCGAGTTCCTCTTTTCGGGCCTGGAGCCGGAGGAGGAGGGCCTGCCGCCGCGCATCACCGTGCAGTTCGATCTGGATGCCGACGGCATCTTGCACGTCTCCGCCACCGACCGGGGCAGCGGCGCAGTGGAACAGACCACGCTCCGGGCTGCGCACACGCGCCTCAGCCCGGCGGATAAGGAGGCCTCGGCCCGTTACATCATGGCGTTGGAGCGTGCGAAGCTGCCCGAGCCGGAGGGCGACGACCCGCTGCTGGCGCGCGCCAAGGCCGTGCTGCGCAAGCGCGAGAGCAACGTGGAGGAGCTGGCCCGCGTGGTGGCCGAGCTGGAGGCCGCGCGCGCCGAGGGCCGCCTTGAAGACGCCTCCGCCCTGGCCGAGCAGCTGCTGGACGCGCTGTACGATTTGGAGGAGGACGAGTAGGTTGCGGAGCGCAGAGGGCCATGCATGAGGACCGCGCGCGGGCCAATTGCTCTGTGAGCGCTCATCCTCATGCCGCCCCATCCGTTCTCATCCGCTAATCCGCTACCATCCGTTGGCAAACCACGCCGAGCGGAATGCGCCCGCGCCATCCGCTAATCTGCTATCCATCCGTTGACAACGACTCCCACCTCACCATCAGCTCCTCCAGCTCGCGCTGGAGGTAGGCGTGCTCCTCGCTCAGCTCGCGGGCGCGCTTGTGGTCGCTGCCCGAAGCCTGCAACGTATCGGTCAGCAGCGCCGCTTTTAGCTCCTCAAAGCGCGCCTCGATGGCGGCCCGTTCGCCGGCGCTCAGCCGTCTGCCGTCCGTCCCGTAGAGCGCCAGCTCGCCGCCGAGCAGAATCGTATCGCTTGGCAACAGCCGGATGCCGGCCTACCGGGCGCGTTCCGCAAGGGGGGTTGCGCTCGTAGCCGTGAATCCAGGCCACACCCGGATCGAGCTTCAGGCCAGCGAACTCCGCCGTCCAGATGCAGCCTCCGAGGCAATTGCGCGCTTCGAGCACGATGACGCGCCGGCCTGCGTCGGTCAGGGCGCGTGCGGCGGCCAATCCGGCAGCGCCGGCGCTGATGATGAGCACGTCGGCGGAGATTGGAAGCGGTCGTTGAAGGCATGACGCAGGTTGGAAGGATAAACAAAACTGCCGGGTGCAGAAGCCCGGCAGTCTTTGCTTGGCTCAGCTTCGGGCTACGGGCCGAACGCGCCCTGCTGAGCTAGAACGAGGACAGTGGCAGCGACAGCGCTGCACGCGCAACAGGCCAGCACTGCGCCTCCAACGCCCACGGCCCACGCCCAGGTGGGAATACCGGACTTCTGTGCCGGTGGTGCAGGCGGCGTCGAAGGCGGCAGGCTGAATCTCGGCGCAACGGCCGGCGTTGGCTCGGAAACCGGTGGCGCTGCAGGGGGTGGCTCGGAGGTGGGTAATGAGAAAAGGCCGGGCGCAGCTTCCGGTGCTGGGGCCTCAGCCGCAGGCGACGGGGAGGCAGCTATCATCGTCACCTCCGCCTCCGGAGCCACGGCGTACTCCAACTGCACGGTCTGGCCCAGCCCCAATACATCGCCGGCTTTGAGCAGTCGCGGCCCGGTCACCCGCTCGCCGTTGACAAAGGTGCCATTTGTGCTCGCCAGGTCTTCCACCTGCCAGCCGCCGTCCGCTTGCTCTGTCAGGCGGGCGTGCTGGCGCGAAATCTCCGGGTCGTTGATGACGATGTCGTTTTTGACCTCACGCCCGATGGTGAGCACGGACTTGGCGAGGTCATACACTTTGCCGGGCAACGGCCCTTGACGGACAATCAGACGATAGCGGGTGGTCGAGGACATAGGAGTGGCTCCAACTAGGGTGAGGGTAGGTGTTGCGTTTCGTAGCGCGTATTGCGTATAACGAGCTACATAGCACAAATTATGAGATACGGAATACGAGCTAGCTTTTCCGTTTGACTCGCAGCTTGAGTCCCTTGACGGCGATCACTTCGACTTTGTCGCCGGGGTTGAGCGTGCCGTCCTCCGACTCCACGCTCCACAGCTCGCTGCCCACCAGCGCGGAATCCGCCGAGCGCATCTCACCGACCTGGCCGACTAGCGTTTGTGCCAGAGTCGGCGCCGGGCGGCGGATGGTGCGCAGCGCAAAGACCATCACCGCAAGGGTCAGCCCGGCCAGCCCCGCCACAGTGGCGATGACCAGCGGCACACTCACCTGGAAAAACGGCAGCGAGCCGGGCGAATTAAACAACACCAGTGCACCGACCGCCAGGCTGATCGCCCCGGCGACGGTTAGCGCACCATGGCTGGACGCATTGATATCCAACACGAACAGCACCGCCGCGATCAGGATAAAGATGATGCCCACCCAGTTCACCGGCATCAGCCCCAGGCCATACAGGCCCAACGTCAGGCAAACCGCGCCGAAGAACCCAGCCACCCAGCCGCCCGGCGTCCAAAGCTCGATGATGATGGCCTGTGTGCCAAGCGCCAGCAGAACGAACACCAGATTCGGGTTCACCAACAGGTTAAGCACGTACTCCAGCGGCGACATCGGCAACTCGACGACGCTCAGGTTGCGCGTGAGCAGCGTGCGCGGCTGGCCGTTCACCTCCACCGTGCGGCCATCGAGCTGTTCGAGCAGGTCGGGCACGTCGTTAGCAATCAGGTCAATCAGGTTGACGGCCAGCGCCTCGCCAGCAGTAGCGGCTTTCGCATCCTGGACGGTCGCCTCCGCAAGAGCAATAGCGTTTGGCCCGCGCTTCTCGGCCAGGGCGCGCACCTGCGCCTTGAGCGCCTCCTTCGCTTTGGCCTCGACGGTCTCGCCTAGTTCCTCACCCTGCCCGCCGACGGGGCTAGCCGCGCCGATGGCCGTCTCCGGGGCCATCGCGGAGACGTGACCGGCCAGCGTGATCAGCGTGCCGGCGCTGCCCGCAATCGCTCCGCGTGGCGCAACGTACACCACCACCGGCGTCGGGCTGTTGCGGATGGCGGCAACCATCTTCTCCATCAAATCAATCTGGCCGCCCGGCGTGTTGAGCCGGACGATGACCAGCGAAGCGTTCTGCGCCTGCGCTTCGGACAGGCCGCGCTCCAGGTAGCCGAGCAGGGGCGGCGTCAGCGGGCCGTTCACGTCGAGCAGCAGCACGCGGCTGCCGGTGGATTGAGCGGCGGCGCTGCCCCCCATGAGCAACAGCGCTGCCAGGGCGCCGAGGGCCAGAAACCGAGGGAGAAGGACTCGAAGTGACATACCGGCCTGCCTGCGATTATACTCGCAGTAATTGTACGTTCGCGCGCTATAGTCATCGCGCACGAATATATTCGCGCCATGCCCACACCCTTCAATCATCTGTTAATCGCGCGCGATTTACTGCTCCAAGCCCCAGCGAAGCTGCGCGCCGCGCTGGAAGCCGAGCTGCCCGCCTTTCTGCTCGGCAACATCGCGCCGGACGTGCAGACCATCTCCGGCCAGGCGCGCGAGGCCACCCACTTCTTCCCGGTGCCGCTGGGCGATGCACCGCCGGCGCTGACCGTGCTCTTTTCCCGCCACCCCGAGCTGGCCGAGGCGCACGCACTCCCGCCCGCCCAGGCTGCCTTCCTCGCCGGTTACCTCTGCCATCTGGAGTTCGACCAACGCTGGGTGCGCGAAATCTTCGAGCCGGTCTTTGGCGCCGCGCAGACGTGGGGGTCCTTCCCGGAACGCCTCTACCTGCACAATGCGCTGCGCGCTTACTGGGACGCCGGCGACCTGCGCGAACTGCCGCCCACTACCGGCGTCACCCTAAGCGCCGCTGCGCCCGACCGCTGGCTGCCCTTTGTAACGGACGAGGCGCTGGCGCGCTGGCGCGACGTGGTGGCAGGCCAGCTGCTGGATGGCGGCGCCGCTCAAACCGTAGAGGTCTTTGCGCAGCGGATGCGGGTGGATGTGGCAGATTTCGCACAGCTGGTGCGCTCGCCGGAGGCCATGCAACAGCGCGTCTTCGCGCATGTCCCACTCGCACGAGTGCAGGCCTATCGCGCCGCCGCCCTCTCCGCCAGCGTCCGCCTGCTCACCGACTACTGGACAGGGCGATTCAAACCCGGCTGAGTTTGCAAAACACACTACTTCTGCATATAGTTTTGGCATGCGCGTTGTGGATGTTGGACCAGGCGGGCTTAGCGATTTCCTTCGTGGGGGGCGTGAAAAGGCCGCCGAAGAAAACATCATCAAACTATTCAGTCGGGGCCTCGACGACCACTACATCATGCTCCGAAATCTCGTGCTGCCGGAAACCAACGAGAAGCTGGGGCTGGTGCTCGTCGGGCCGACCGGTGTCTGGCACATCGAACTGCTGCATCTGGCCAGCCTCTCGCAGAACGGGCCAGTTTGGATGTACTGGGATTACGAAAAGCAGGGCATCCAGGTGGTGCCGTTCAACACTCTGGCGACCCAGGCCCGCAGCCGGCTGGCCGAGTTGCGCGCCTTCCTCTCGCCCGACGGCATCCCGGCCTACCAGGTAGTGATGGTGCCGATGGCGAACATTCCGCGTGACTTTATCGTGCCGGGCGTCGAGCAGATGCTGTATGTGGAAGACATCGCCGACTTCGTGCGCACACGGATCAAGGCCGCTGGCGAGGCCTCCGTCAACGTTGGACGTGCAGTGGATTTGTTGACGGGCAAAGTGCCCCGCAAGGTGTACGCTCAGCCGCTCGCCGTGCGCCAGCCCGGCTGGTTACAGCGCCACCATCCCTGGTTAGGCAATCTAACGGGCCTTCAGTTGTTGCTCGTGGGTGCGCTGGCTGCCGTCAATCTCTGCCTCCTTCTTTCTCTCGGCGCGCTTCTCCTGCTCAATTTCTGAGCTACTTTTCCCGCCGGCTTCGGCCCACAACCTATCTTCGGCTACAATCCGGTCCCGAGGTCAACATGCGTATCCTGATTACGGGTAAGAGCGGGCAACTGGCGCGAGCGCTGCTGGCGCGCCTTCCGGGCGCAGTGGGCGTGGGCCGGCCCGAAGTGGACATCGCCGATGCGGCCTCGGTGCAGGTTGCGCTGGACGCGCACCGGCCTGAGCTGGTCATCCACTGCGCGGCGATGACGGATGTGGACGGGGCAGCGCGCGACCCACAGGCCGCCTACCGCGCCAACGGCCTCGGCACACAGACGGTGGCGCTGGCCGCTGAACGCGTCGGCGCAGCGCTGGTCTATCTCAGCACCAATGAAGTATTCGATGGAAACCAGCGCACCCCCTACACCGAGTTCGACCCGCCCAGTCCCATCAATCCCTACGGCTGGAGCAAACGCGCCGGCGAGTGGTTCGTCCAGAACCTGACGCGCCGCTTTTACCTCGTCCGCACCTCCTGGATCACCGGGCGCGGCGGGCGCAACTTCGTCCATCGCATATTGCAGCTGGCCGATGAGCACGGACGGCTGCGCGTGGTCACCGACGAAATTGCCTGCCCGACCTTCGTGGACGACCTGGCCGAGGCTCTGGTGCGCCTCATCGCCACCGGGCACTACGGCATTTATCACTTAACCAACGCCGGCTACTGCTCGCGCTACGATTACGCGCTCAAAATCCTGGAGCTGAGCGGGCGCAGCCACATCCCCGTCGAACCCATCACACTAGCCGAGTTCCCACGCCCTTCCACCCCGCCGAAGTTCTCCGCCCTTGCCAACAACGCCGCCGCCGCACTGGGCATCACCCTCAGGCCGTGGGAGGTCGCGCTGGCCGAGTTCCTGCAGAAAGCTTGAAGGGGTGATAAGGCGGCAAAGCGGCAGGGTGACAGTGAAACGCGGTGACCCTCACCATTTTCCCTTACCCATCACCCTCTCACCCCATCATGAGAGCCTCCGTCGTCATCCCCAACTGGAACGGCGCGCAACATCTGCCCACCTGCCTGGACGCGCTGCGCGGGCAGACCTTCCGAGATTTTGAAATCATCGTCGCCGACAACGCTTCGACCGATGCGTCACTGGACGTGCTGGCGCGCTATCCTGAAGTTCGCCTACTTCGACTCGAACGCAACTTCGGTTTCACGGGCGCGTGCAACGCCGGGATGCGGGCGGCGCGCGGCGAGATCGTGGCGCTGCTCAACAACGACACCGAGGCCGACCCGCACTGGCTGGCGGAGGTGCTGGCCGCCTTCGAGCGCCATCCGCGCGCCGGCCTGGTCGCCTCGAAGATGTTGCTCTTCGACCGGCGCGACACGCTGCACACCGCCGGCGACATCTTCCGTACCGATGGCACGCCCGGAAATCGTGGGGTGTGGCAAAAGGATAAAGGGCAGTTCGCCGAAGGGCCGGTGTTCTCCGCCAACGGCGGCAGCGCCGCGTACCGGCGGGCGATGCTCGACTCCATCGGCCTGCTCGACGATGACTTCTACTACTCATGTGAGGATGTGGACCTGGCCTGGCGGGCGCAACTTGCCGGCTGGCAGTGTGTGTATGCGCCGCGCGCAGTCGTGTATCATAAACTTTCAGCCAGCGGCGGCGGCGTGACGGCCAGCTTTTACGATGGGCGCAACTTCATCTATCTGCTTGTCAAAGACGTACCGGCTGCGGTGTGGCGCCGCTACTGGCGTGAGATCATCGCCGCACAGCTCCGCATCACCTGGGAGGCGCTGCGCGCCTGGCGCGGCGCAGCGGCCCGGGCGCGGCTGCGCGGCCAGCTCGCCGGTCTGCTCGGCATCCCGAAGATGCTGGCGAAACGCAGAGCCGTGCAGGCCGCGCGCCGGGTCTCGGATGAGTATGTGCTTTCGCTATTGACCGGAGTGTGAGTTGTATTTCGTATTCCGTAAGCTGTGTTACATAGCTCGTTGATTGTACGCACTACGCACTACGCAATACGAAATACGCGATAAGCAATACACAACACGCAACACTCAATACGCAATACGCAACACGCCGCACCCCTACATGCCCGACGACCTCTTCTTCTCCCTCATCTTCCCGGCGCACAACGAGGAGCACCGTTTGCCGCCCTCGCTGGCGGCGGCGCACGCCTACCTGCGCCGGCAGCCGTACTCTAGCGAGATTCTGGTCGTTGAGAACGGCAGCCGAGACCTGACCGCCGTAGTCGCCGAAGCCTTCGCCGCCGAGCATGACCGTCCCGAAGTGCGCGTCATCCGCGAACGCGGGCGCGGCAAGGGACTGGCCGTGCGGCGTGGCATTCTGGAAGCGCGCGGCCAGTACCGCTTCTTCGCTGATGTAGACCTCTCGATGCCGATCGAAGATATTGCCAAGTTCCTGCCACCCCGCCTGAACGGCTACGATGTCGCCATCGGCTCGCGCGAAGCGCCCGGTTCGCGCCGCTTCAACGAGCCGGCGTACAGGCATTTTCAGGGGCGCGTCTTCAGCAACCTGGTGAAGCTGCTGGCCCTGCCCGACTTCGAAGATACGCAGTGCGGCTTCAAATGCTTCACGGCGGCGGCGGCCAGGGACTTATTCTCGGTACAGCTGCTGGACGGGATGAGCTTCGACGTGGAAGTGCTCTTCATCGCCCGACGGCGCGGCTACAAAATCGTGGAAGTGCCGATTGACTGGTATTACCGCTCTGAGAGCCGCGTAGACCCCATCCGCGAGCCGCTGCGCATGCTCCGTGACATCCTCATCATCCGACGCAACTGGGCTGAGGGGCGGTATGAGATCGGTAAAAAAAGTAGAAAGTAGAACTCTCCGTTCGCCGTTCGCTCATTTCTTGACCGGATTTGGAAAATGCGGTAAGCCGGCGGCATGACCGCTGCACTTACCGTAACGACCAAGCGCGTAGACGACCTCCCACTCCTGATAGACTGGATGACACGCATAGGATTGGTCGAGTTGACCGATGAGCACTTCAAGTCGCACGGCAACCGGCAAGGGCTCAGTCCGGGACAGGTCTTGGTCGGTTGGCTGACCCATATCTTGTCCGAAGCCGCTCACTGCCTGAACCGGGTGCAGGAGTAGGCTACCAGGCAGCTCGAGACGTTGCGCGCGAGCCTGGGCGCGCCGGTACGGGCATTGGACTTCAGCGACGACCGGCCGGCCAGCCTGCCGGATAAAATGTCGGCGGTGAATCGGGGAGAA
>JANWXR010000087.1 GCA_025057205.1 Anaerolineales bacterium
CTGCTGCAAGTGATTTGGAGAAGCGCAAGAAGAGCCTGCCGGTGGTGTATGGCCTGGAACACTCAGCGGAGTTCGCGGAACGTTACGCCCGCCCCCACCGGCCCGGCGAATCGGTGGCCGAACTGGCCGCCCGGCTCGACGCCCTCGGCGCGCAGGCCTACACGCTGGCGACGGCCCGGACGTTCACCGAACAGGCCGCCGCGCACCTGCGCGCCGCCGCCCTGAGCGGCCCTGCCGCCGAGGCCCTGTGGGAACTGACCGACTCGCTGCTCACCCGCAATGCGTAGCGAGCACACTGCCGGAATGACCGGCCCATTGCAGATTGACGTGCTGCCCGGCGACTCGCTGACCGCGCGCCGGCGGGCCAAGATTATCGCCTTGTATTCGCGCGCGTACGACGAAGACTTCTCCTCGTTGTTTGACGAGTTTGCCGCAACCACGCATGTGCTCGCTTCTGCTGGCAGGCGCCGGGTGAGCCACGCGCTGTGGAGCGAGCGCCCGGCGCAAAGGATTGACTCCTGTTTTCCTCAGCGTTCTTCGCGTCTTCGCGGTTCAGATGGGCTTTGTTCAGTGCACTCATTCGTGTTCCTTCGTGGACTCCCAAAACCACACTTCACGCTTGCGTCAAACCACCAAAAACTCGCGAAAGACCTGATTGCCGAGCAGCCGCCCGGCCCGCGTGAGGCGCGCGCGCTCGCCGTCCCACTCGATCAGCCCGCGCCGCTGCAACGACCGCAGCTCGCGCGGATAGCGCGTCTCAAGCGACACGCCGAAACGCCGCTCGAACTCGGCGCTCGATACCCCCTCGCGCACCAGCCGCATCCCCATCATCATCGTCTCGCCCATCGCATCCTCCGGCCCCAGCCGGGTGCATTCCGAAACGGCAGGGGAGAGCGGATAGGGACGATGCTCGCCCGACTCGATTCGCCGGATGTAGGCGCCCGGCGCCAGCACGTTCGAGTAGCGCAGCCCGGCTGCATGCCCATGCGCGCCCGCGCCGAAGCCCAGATACTCGCCGTTGCGCCAGTATTGCAGATTGTGGCGACAGGCGAATTGGGGATTTCTGATTTCTGATTTTGGATTGCTGTCGTCTGCCGTCTGCGGTATGCGGTCATCTCTCGCCCAGTTTGAGATTTCGTACTGAACGTAGCCGTACCGCTCCAGCGTCTCGCTCGCCCACTCATACATCTCGGCAGCCAGGTCGGGGTCGGGCATGGGCAACAAGCCGCGATAGACCCAGGCGCGCATTGGCGTGCCGTGCTCTAGCGAGAGGGCATAGGCGGAGATGTGCTCCGGCCCGAGGGCAAGCACGCGATGTAGTGTGGCCTGCCACTGCGCCAACGTCTGATGGGGCAAAGCGAAGATAAGGTCGAGGTTGATGTTCTCGAAGCCGGCAGCCCGCGCCCAACTTACGGCCTGCACCACGTCGCCGAACAGGTGCAACCGGTCGAGCAGGCGCAGCTCGTGAGGGTGCGAGGATTGCACGCCGAGCGACAACCGGTTGACGCCGAGCGCGCGCAGCCCCTCGAGGTAGGTGCGGCTCAGTGTGCCGGGGTTGGCTTCCAGCGTGACCTCGCAATCCGATGTGAGCGTGAAGGACTCGTGCAGCGCGGCGAAGATGCGGGCGTGCAGCTCCAACGGCAGCAGCGAGGGCGTGCCGCCGCCGAAGTAGAGGGTATGAGCAACGGGCCGACCGCCGGCCTCGCCCACCAGCTTAATCTCCCGGCACAACACCTCCGTGTACGGCGCCATCAGGTCGTCCAGGCCGGCGTAAGTGTTGAAGTCACAGTACGCGCAGCGCACCGTGCAAAAGGGGATGTGCAGGTACAGGCTGAGCGGCCTGGCTTCGCGCACGAGGTCAGACATTCGTCTTTCAGGAAGATGAACATGTCAACACCGGTACGACTGACGGGCAAGGCACTTGGCATCGTGGTTCTGGCCGTTCTTCCCAAAGGGCAGCGTGAGGCGATAAGAGGCCTACTCCCCTAGCGGTTGGAAGCCGCGCCCCAGCACTTCCTGCGCCGGTGAGACAATAATGAAGGCGTTTGGGTCTACTTGCCGCACTAGCGCCTTGAGCCGCGGCGTCTCGGTCACCGTCAGCGCGATCATCAGCACCTCGCGCTCCTGCTGCGAGTACATGCCCTTGCCGTGGAGCGCGGTGACGCCGCGCTTCATCTCCTTGAGCACCAGGTCGGCCACCACCTGCGGCTGGCCGGTGATGACGAGCGCCAGCAGTTGCTGGCGGCGGCGCGAATGCAGCAAGGCATCTACCCTGGCCCGGACGCCTTCGGCGGCTTTCCTGCCATCGCCCGGGCATAGACTGCTCAGGAAGGAGGCGCGTTCATCGCCGAACTTGGGCAGCACCTCGCCCGTCGCCTGATGCAGGCCGCGCGTCAGCAGGCCGATCAAAAACAGAAGGCCGTTGAAGACGACTCCGATCGTCAGCACCACTTCTCCCGGAACCGGCCCCACCGAGGCGCGCCCGACATACTCGAACCACGTCTCCGCCGGCAGGGGGTGAATATAGATTTTTAGCAGCAGGGCGGCAGCCAGGATGACGTAGATCCAAAAATAGTTGCGGCGGAAGCGGCGGCCGAAGGCCTCCCACATAGTGATGGGATATTGCGGCTGGAGCAAGCTCTCGGCCAGGTTTTCGGCCCACTCGGGGTGCGGGGCGAAGGGTGGCACCAGCATCGCGGCGAAGAAATCGGTCTCCATCAGCCGCGCGCGGTAGCTCCACAGCTCATAGTAACGGTAACGGCGCGCCTCTATCCATAGAAAGAGCGTGACGAGCAGAGTATTGAGGATGATTACGCCGAAGTGGTTCTGCGGGCTGGAGAAGGCAAAGGAGATAGCGGCGCCGGTAGCGATGACGGCCCAGTTGGTGGTGTTATCCAGCCGCATGCGCCAGGTGTTGCTGCGCTGAATCTCGGCGCGGTAGTAGTGCACCATAGCGGTGTTGAACTCCGCCGGGCGCATCTCGTAGCCGCGGAACTTCCACACTGGCTCCGGCCCGGCTCGTTCCGCCGGCGCGGCGCTGTGGGGTTTGGCATCGGGCATGGCGCTCTCCTTGAACTGTATCAAGATTCTACTCCTCCCTTACCCGCAAGACTACCCAACAGATGAGATTGCGGATGGCGGCAACGCTGCCCACCGAGGTGCTGCCGAATTCCATCACGAGGGTATTCGTCATGTTCAATCTCATCATTGCATTGTTATAGGGGCGCACCGCGGCGCGCCTCTACAACAACGCATTTCAGACCTCAGCGTCTTGGGGCGCTCGTTACCGCGGCGAAGCAACGGCCTCCGGTCGGGTGGTCGTAGTCATCGTAGTCGTGGTTGCGCCAAAATAATCATCTTGCACGGGACGCTATCACAGAGCAGGCCGGCCTGTCAATCGCGAAAGCGCCCAGCGTGCACGCAAAGGTTGTCAGGGGACGTGCTGCCCCTTCGACTGCCGCTCCGGCTTGGCTCGCTGTCCGTTCAGGGTGCAGCGGACATGTTTTGCGTGCACACTGCGTAAGGTGAGTTATAAACTTGGATGGGCGGCAGGCCGGCGGGCGCCGGTCGCGGCTTCTTTCACGCTGGCCCAGCGTTCTTCGTCCACGCCCCGGCCGCGGCAGAAAGGTGCGGGTGAACTCGCTGTAGCAACTCGTCGTGCCGATGATGGCCGAGGGGGATCTCCCGTAAACCGCGCTCGGACATGCCAGTGGCGCGCAGCTTCCGGCGAACTTCTTCAAAGGAAAGCAGATTAGGCGACTTGCCCTGCCAATGTGCCAGCAAATCTTCCATCGCCGCCTGCTGGCGTGCCCGGCGAAAGTCCTCGTGCGCGGCGCTCAGCGCTTTGTTGATATCCATGCCGGCTTCTTGAATTTCAGAGCAAACCGCGCAAGGTTTATCACAGGCCTATGATAGAATTTCGCCCCGTCGGGCGCCATGACGCCGCTCGACCCCTCTTGACTACATCCCTTTTTTCTTCAGGAGATTCGCATGCGCAAGAAGATCACCGTGGTGGGCGCAGGCAACGTCGGCGCATCGTGCGCGCTCTGGCTGGCGCAGCGCGGCCTCGCCGACATCGTGCTGGTGGACGCCCCCATCGCCAAGACCGCGCCGGTAGGCAAAGCGCTCGACCTGCTGCAGGCCGGCCCCATCGTCGGTTACAACGCCCGCATCACCGGCACGGCGGAGGGCAGCTACGATGGCACTGAGAACTCGGATGTCATCGTCATCACCGCCGGCTTCCCGCGCAAGCCGGGGATGAGCCGCGAGGACCTCGTCGGCGCGAATCAGGCCATCATCAGCGATGTGCTGTCCAAAGCCCTGCCCCGCTCGCCCAACGCCTACCTCATCGTCGTCACCAACCCGCTCGACTCGATGACCTATCTGGCCTACAAACTCTCCGGGTTGCCGAAGCACCGCGTGATGGGTCAGGCCGGCATCCTCGACTCGGCGCGCATGGCGGCCTTCATCGCTATGGAGCTGAACGTCTCAATCGAGAACGTGCAGACGGTGGTGCTGGGCGGCCATGGCGATGAGATGGTGCCGCTGACGCGCTATTCCACGGTGTTCGGCCGGCCTATCACCGAGTGGCTGCCGCCGGAGCGCGTCAACGCCATCGTCGAGCGCACGCGCAAGGGCGGCGGCGAGATCGTCAATTTGCTGGGCACTTCGGCCTACTACGCGCCGGGCGCCGCAGCGGCCAAAATGGCCGAGGCCATCATCATGGACTCCAAGCTGATTGTGCCGGCCTCGGCGTACCTGGAAGGAGAGTACGGATACAAGGATTTGTGCTTTGGTGTGCCGGTGAAGCTGGGCGCGGGCGGCGTGGAGCAAATCATCGAGTTCCCGCTGACGGACGAGGAACGCGCCATGGCGGACAAGAGCGTCAAACTCATCCGCGAGACGATGGCGGCGCTGAAGTTCTAGATGCCCGCACAGGGAAAAGAAGGCAATGAAGGAAATGAGGGACGCTCTCCCTCATTTCCTTTTGTTTCCCCGGCTTTCCAGCTTTATATGTCGTTGAAATTCGACGGCCTCGTCCTCCCCTTCAACCAACATTACCTACTCGTTTACGGCCCCGAGGCGCAGGCACTTGGCGTGCCGCTGTTCGAGCCGCCGGTGTACGTGCGCCCGGGCTATCGCCTGTGGGAAGCGCCGCAGTATCTGCTGCCACACACGGTCGTTGACGACCTCGGCCAGGAGTTCGGCGAGCCGGAGGTGTACGAGTGGATCGAGACGCAGGGCGACCTGTTCCCGCGCTCGGACGTGATCGGCTACCTGCCGGCAGGCGGCGAGCGCAGCGTAGTGTGCAAGGCGCTCGATCTGACCGACCTAGCGGTGTTCGCCGGGCCGCACCCCACCGAGGGGCCGTGGGTGCGCCTCTCGCTCGCCATCGAAGCGCGCGCCGTCCCCGATGCCTACGCCGTCCTGCCGGTTGACTCCCCCTTCTCGGCCTTTGCCCGCGCGCTGCCCGGCTATCGGCTCTCGCCCGGCGTATTCGGCGCGGTCGGCGCGGCCATCCTCAACCAGCTCCTTACCAGCAAACGCCGCGACTGGCGGCTGACCTACGACGAGCTGGACGATATGCTGGCTGATGGCTGATGGCAAATGGCAAGCTGTGAGCCAATTTGCCACCTGCCATCCGCCATTTGCTATCTGCCATCTGCTATCTGCCAATGGCTATTCGCCATACGCTATAATCACCGATATGGCAACGGTGAAGATTAAGTATCGCAACAAAGAATATGAAGTGAATACGGGGATGACGGTGCGCGAGGCCATCAAGAAGATCGGCCTGGAGCCGGAGGCAGTGCTGGCTGTGCACGATGGCAAACTCATCACCGATGACATCGTTCTGCGCGAAGGGATGGAGATCAAGCTGGTGGCGGTGGTCTCCGGCGGCACTCTCCCTGCTCCTTCCGGGAGATGGGCCAGGGGTGAAAGATGAAGTGCCGAAAGTGTGGCGCCACGGCCGTCATCCACATGCGCCAGCACAAGCTGGCTCTGTGCGGCGAGCACTACCTAACGTGGCTGCCCGAGCAGGTCGAGCGCTTCATCTTTAAGTACCGGATGTTCACGCGCGCGGAGAAGGTGCTGGTCGCCGTCTCCGGCGGCAAGGACTCGCTTGGGCTGTGGGACATCCTGCACCGGCTGGGCTATCGCACCGAGGGGCTGTACATCGGCCTGGGCATCGAGCAGAACTACTCGGACGAGTCGCGCCACCTGAGCGAGCAGTTCGCCGCGGCGCGTGGGCTGACGCTGCACGTCGTGGACGTGGAGGAGAAGTTTGGCTCGACCATCCCGGAGCTGAGCGTGATTAGCAACCGTGGCCACGGCAAGCCCTGCTCGGTCTGTGGGCTGAGCAAGCGCTACATCATGAACCGCGCTGCGCTGGAGGGCGGCTTCGACGCGCTGGCTACCGGCCACAACCTCGACGACGAGGTGGCGGTGCTAATGCAGAATACCTTCAACTGGGCCGCCGGCTACCTCGCCCGGCAGGCGCCGGTGCTGCCCGCACAGGACGGCCTCGTCCGCAAGGTCAAGCCGCTGTGCCGCATCTATGAGCGCGAGATGACCGCCTATTGCCTGTTGCGCGGCATCGAATACATTTACGAGGAATGCCCGCACGCCGAAGGCTCGTCCACCATCTACTACAAAGAGATTTTGAACAAGATGGAAGGCGACCGGCCCGGCGCGAAGCTGCAGTTCTACCTGAGCTTTTTGCAGGCGAGGGAGAACGGGCTGTTCGCCAACATCAAGCAGGAAGTAGAGCTGCACCCGTGCGAGCGCTGTGGCCAGCCCACCTCCGCGCCCGGCGAGTGCGCCTGGTGCCGGATGTGGGATAAGGTGAAGCTGGTGAAACGTACAGTCACGGCCAATCCCGAGTCGGTTCCGCTTCTCGGTTTGGCCGCGCAAGCATGAAGGATGGAAGTTAAGACTATGACCACCTATCAGTACACAGTCGTCTCGTAAGCGCCTCGCCATCCCCGGTCATGGAAGTCGCAACATCGTCACAGAAACGCTGCGCGCTATTTTGCGTGATGCCAACATCTCGGTGGCTGACTTACGTGAGTTGCTTGATTGATTTCCGATGCGCGCCTATCGTTACCTCGACCTGATCACCGCCTTCTTCGTCGCGGTGCTCATCCTCTCCAACGCCGCCTCGACCAAGGTTGTCGAGCTGGGGCCGTTCACCTTCGACGGCGGCACGCTGCTCTTTCCGCTGGCCTACATCTTCGGCGACGTGCTGACCGAAGTGTACGGTTACGCGCGCAGTCGCCGCGTCATCTGGACGGGCTTCGCCTGCCTGGGGCTGATGGTGGTCACCCTCTATGTGGTGGACGTGCTGCCGCCGCGGAACGAGGCGTTCACGGCCATCCTCGGGCAGGCGCCGCGCATCGCGCTGGGCAGCCTGGTCGCCTACTGGGCCGGCGAGTTCACCAACGCATTCGTCCTCGCCAAGCTCAAGGTGCGCACGCAAGGCCGCTGGCTATGGTCGCGCACCATCAGCTCCACGCTCGTCGGGCAGCTGGTAGATACAGCGGTCTTTCTATTCATCGCCTTCTATGGCGTGTGGCCGAACGATCTGTTGTGGACGGTCTTCGTCTCCAACTATGTCTTCAAGGTCGGCGTCGAGGCGCTCTTTACACCGGTCACCTACCAAGCCGTCAACTTCCTCAAACAGGCCGAGCGCGAGGACTACTTCGACCGGAATACCGATTTCAATCCACTCGCTCTATCTTGATCACATAGCGCGTATTGCGTATTCCGTACGCAATACGTGATACGCCATACGCCATTGACCACGCCTCCTTCAATGCATCGCTCCGGCTTCGTGGCCGTCGTCGGTCGCCCCAATGTAGGCAAGTCGTCGCTGATGAACGCCTTCCTCGGCCAGAAGATCGCCATCGTCTCACCCAAGCCGCA